>NZ_NOXY01000025.1:0-189214 GCF_002258735.1 Rhodococcus sp. WWJCD1 | reverse complement strand
TCAAAGACATCAAGTCAAATCACTAGCAAATAAACTCAACTAGCATTTTCAAACAACACCCGACAACAACCACCACAAGCGGATGGCTGATACATCGAACGCTTTCACCAAACAAAAATTCGGCACTGACATTCATCGACACACTGTTGAGTTCTCAAAGAACACGCACACACCATTGCCACCGTTCACACGGTAACGCCGGGGCTTACACGCTCGAACCCCAGACATGGCTCATTACATTCGAGCCTTGCCTGGGTTGTTCAGTACATACTCCGTACAACCTCGTTGTCCCTGTCCGTGAAGACCGGGTCGGTGTCCGTGTCGCTCTGACTCGACAAAAGTTACGCGAAGACCAACACATACGCAAATCGCCTGGTCAGATGTAATTTCTGCGTGAACATCTGACCAGGCGACCCGGTACGAGGTCCGTCAGACGATCGCAACGGCATCGATCTCGACCAACATCTCTTCCCTCGGCAGTCCCGTGAACACCGTGGTGCGGCTCGGCAGTACGTCGCCGGAGGTGTGTGCGGAGACAAAAGCGCCGTAAGCGTCGTTCATGATCGAGAAGTCCTCACGCTTGGTCAGGTACACGCGCAGCATCACGACGTCGTCGAACGTCGCACCGCCGGCCTCGACGATGGCTTTGACGTTTTCGAGAGTGCGAGTGGTCTGCGCGGCGACATCGCCTGGGTACAGGTATTCGCTGGTAGCAGGATCCACCGGGCCCTGTCCGGATACCTGCACGAACGGGCCCTTCCGTACTCCCTGGGAGAACGTGTGGGCGGGTGCCGGGGCACCTGTGGTGCGGATTTCGATCTTCTCGCTCATTTTTTTCCTTCCATCGGGCTCTTGTCGGTTGTCATACGGTCCTGGAGTTCCTGCGGCCGCCAGCCCAGCCCCTCGGAGATTGCAGCCGCGGTCCGTTGCACCTCGGGCAGCGTCTTCAGTACTTGTTCGTGGTCGAGCAGCATGTCGGGTACCGACATCGAGACTGCGGCCACGACGTCACCGGTTCCGTTGCGCACAGCGGAGCCGACGCAGTTGACGAACGACTCGTGCTCCTCGCGGTCCTCGGCAAATCCTTGCGAGAGGACGAGGTCCAGCTCACGCAGATATTGCTCAGCCGTTGTGATGGTTCGTTCGGTGAACGGCGTGTAGGTGATGCGGTGCGCAATCTGCTCACGCTCTGCCCGTGGGCGCGCAGCGATCAAGATCTTCCCGACGGCTGTGCAGTGCAACGGCGCAGGCTTGCCGACCCGCGAATACATCCGCACGCTCTGTTTGGCGTCGAATTTGTCGATGTAGATCACCTCACCCGCTTCGTACGTCGCCAAGTGGATGGTCTGACCGGTGATCGTGTTGAGTTCCGCCAGGTGTTGCCGGGCGACGCTCCGTATGTCGCGCTGTTCCAATGCGTGGTTGGCCAACTCGAAGAGTCTCGATCCGAGTTGATACCGGTGATCGGCATCGTGCTGAACGAATCGGTCGCTTTCCATGGTGCGAAGCAGCCGCAGCACGGTGGTCTTGTGCACGTCGAGAACCGTCGCCAGCTCGTCCAGCGATTTCGATCCGTCACCGAGCAAACCGAGGATCGTCAGCGCCCGCGAGAGGCTTTGACTCACTGCGACACCTCCGAACAACGGGCGGCAGTGGCCGCGTAGTCCAGTGTCGCCCATTCGGCGTCGTCGAGTTCGGCCAGCCGGATCAGCACGTCGAGAGGCAGTACAGACGCGATATCGCCGTGCCCGGTGAGCGCACCCGCCGCACACAGGTGACCGAACCGAACACGCTCGACAGCACTCCTTCCCAGCAGCAATGCCGTCAAGTAGCCACCCGCGAAAGCATCTCCCGCACCGATCTTTTCGACGACATCCAGTTTCAGTGCCGGTACATCGACTCGAGCTGCGCCCTCGAACGCCGTCACTGTGTGCGCGTCGTTCTTGATCACCAAGTGCTGCGGTTGGGGGAACATCCGACGCAACTCGGCCGGATCCGACGTCCCGAACACCAGCGCAGCTTCGTCGGACCCCATCGAGACCACATCGCTTCCGCGGACATGCTCGCCGAGTACGTCCGCGGCTTTGCCCGATCGCGACTTCCACAGCGCCGGCCGATAGTTCAAGTCGAAGCTCACGGTGGTGGATCGGTCCATCAGTGCTCTGGTCAGTTCGGCCGCACTGTCCGAGATGGCCACTGTAATTCCCGTGAAATGAATCAGGTCGGCTCGGGATACCAGTTCAGAAGCCACCTCGGTGATGTCGCTGGGCGACAGTGCGCTCGCGGCCGATCCGGCCCGAAAATAGGTCATCGCGCTGTCTCCGGACGCGAGGTCGTATCGGTCACCGGAACCCGAGCCGCGCTCTTTGATGTACATACCCGTGGGGCGCTCGTCGTCGATCGCCACGCCCGAAGTATCGACGCCTGCGTCCGCCAATTGCCGGACCAGGTACCGGCCGAAGCCGTCGTTACCCACCCGAGAGACCCACGCAGCATCGACACCCAACTGACCGAACACCCTGGCGACGTTCGCTTCGGCGCCGCCGGACGTGCGATGAAACGTTTTCGAGTTCTCCAGCGGACCCGCTTCGGCAACCAGAACGACGAGGCCTTCACCTACACACACCGCTCGGGGTGTTTTCACGTCGATCTCCTCGAAGTCTTGCGGGAACGCTGCATGTCGTTGCAGACTACAAAGCATAAACATATTGCGCAACCATCGTTGCACAATGCGCAACGCACGGAGATCTTTCAATGGAGGAACGAACGTGATCGACACGGATGCCGTCGAAGAACTGAGTCGACGAACCCTCGGGCCCGAGCACAAATCGCTTCCACCACGGTCGTGGGGGCATACCGTCGAGAGCTTTCTCGCCACGTCTCCCCGGCTTTCCGAATTCACGACCCCGGTGCTCACCCTCGATCGTGCGCGTATGGCGTCGAACATCTCGGTCATGGCCGACTGGACGGCACGCGCGGGGGTGCTGCTCGCGCCCCACGGCAAGACGTCGATGGCCCCTCAGCTGTGGAAACAACAGCTCGATGCCGGAAGCTGGGCGATCACCCTCGCAACCGGGTGGCAAGTTCAGGTGGCACGCGCATTCGGGGTCGGACGCATCGTCCTCGCCAACGCCGAGATCGACCCCGTCGCGTTGACGTGGGTTGCAGCCGAACTGGATTCGCATCCCACGTTCGAGTTCTACTGCTGGGCAGACAGTGTCGCGACGGTGCACGAGATGGACCGCATTCTGGCGACACAGGGGCAGCGCCCCATTTCGGTGATCGTCGAACTCGGTGGCCCACACGGCCGTACCGGCGCACGCACGATCGAGGAAGCAGTGTCCGTTGCCCGTGCGATCGCGGCGTCGTCACGCCTGACCTTGGCCGGCGTCGGCGGTTACGAGGGAGCACTGAGCCACGACCGCTCCGAGGACGGCCTCGAGGCAGTCCGAAAGTACCTCGACCAGGTCGCCGATCTCCATCGCGCACTCGACGCCGAGGGGCTGTACGGCGAGCACGCGGTGGTGACCGCGGGCGGCAGCGCCTATCAAGATCTCGTTGTCGAGCGACTGCATTCGCTCACCACGGAAGATGGCGTACGCACCGACGTGGTGCTTCGCTCGGGTGCTTACGTGGTGCACGACGACGGCTTCTACTCACAGATTTCTCCACTCACTCCCGCCCGCACCGACGCGCCACTGACCTCGGCGATGCACGGATGGGCGCGCGCCGTCTCCCGCCCCGAGCCAGGTCTCGCATTGCTCGACGCAGGCAAAAGGGACTTCCCGTTCGACGAGGGAATGCCCGTGCCGCAACACATCAGAGGGAACGAGCTGCTCGACCCAGGAGCCGAGGTGACCGCTCTGAACGACCAACATGCGTTCCTACGACTACCGGCAGAAAGTGCGGCGGCACTGCCGGTGGGGTCGGTGGTTCGACTGGGTCTGTCACATCCCTGCACCGCATTCGACAAATGGCGTCTCGTTCCCGTGATCGACGACGCGGACAGCGACGATCCACGAGTGGTCGATCTCGTTCACACATTCTTCTAGAGAGCCGAAATCCTATGCCTAGTACTCTCTTTCGAGGTGCCGACGTCATCGACGGCACCGGATCGCCACGATTGCAGCGCGACGTCCTCGTGCGCGACGGTGTCATCACGTCGATCGTCGAGCCCGGAGATGTGCCCGGGGCCGACAGAATCATCGACGCCTCGCCCGGTCAGGTCCTCTCCCCCGGGTTCATCGATATGCACGCCCATTCCGACCTTCGACTGCTGACCGACCCCAATCATTTCCCGAAGATCAGTCAGGGCGTCACAACCGAGGTCATCGGGCAGGACGGCATCGCCTACGCCCCGATCGACGACGCCACACTCGACGTGGTGCGACGTCAGATCGCCGGATGGAACGGCAATCCCGTCGACCTCGACTTCTCGTGGCGGTCGGTCTCGGAGTACCTCGCGCGACTGGACCAGGGCATCACCCCGAACGCTGCGTATCTCGTCCCTCAAGGCACATTGCGCTACCTCGCGGTGGGTGCGGACCAGCGACCGGCGACGCCGTCCGAGATCGCCCACATGCAGGAATTGTTGGCGCAGGGCCTGCAGGAGGGCGCTGTCGGGATGTCGAGCGGTTTGACCTACACGCCCGGAATGTATGCGGACACAAGCGAATTACGCGCACTGTGCGAGGTCGTCGCCGAGTTCGGTGGGTTCTACGCGCCCCATACCCGATCGTACGGTGCCGGCGCGCTCGACGCTTACCAGGAAATGCTCGATCTCTCCCGGGATACGGGATGCGCGCTGCATCTGACGCACGCCACGATGAACTTCGGAGTCAATCGTGGAAGAGCACGTGAGTTCCTCGACCGCGTCGACTCCGCAATCGCCGACGGATGCGACGTCACCCTCGACACGTACCCGTATCTGCCTGGAGCCACCACACTGTCTGCTTTACTGCCGAGCTGGGCGATGTCCGGTGGCCCGGACCGAGCCCTGGAACGGCTCGACGACCCGGACATGCGACAGCGCATCGAGCGGGATGTCGACGTGAACGGGTCCGACGGTTGCCATGGAGTCACGGTCGAGTGGGACACCATCCAACTCAGTGGTGTGGCCAATCCCGAACTCGATCGCTACGTCGGCCGCACGATGTCCGACATCGCGTCCGACGAAGGACGCTCACCGGTGAACGTGTTCTTCGACTTCCTTCGCCGCGATGCGCTGGCCACGACGATTCTGCAGCACGTCGGGCACGAGGAGAACGTGCGCGAGATCATGGCGCATCCGCACCACATGGGTGGCAGCGACGCGATTCTGGTGGGCGAGAAACCGCACCCTCGGGCCTGGGGCACTTTCCCTCGCTACCTCGGGCACTACGTGCGCGACGAGCAGCTTCTTTCATTGGAGGATTGCATCAATCACTTGACCGGACGCCCGGCTGCTCGGCTACGGCTGCACGGACGCGGCACGATTGCCGAAGGCCATGCAGCCGATCTCGTCCTGTTCGACCCGGCGACCGTGCGCGATACAGCCACCTTCGAGAACCCGAAACAACAAGCCGAGGGAATCAGCCACGTCATGGTGAACGGCGCATTCGCCGTCGACGATCGCCGCTCCACCCACGCACTGGCGGGCCACGCCCTGCGCATGGATTCCACCCGAAAGCAGACGTCATGAACGCACTGTCGACAATTCTCGAGGACCGCGCACTGTCGGTGGTCCGTGCCCCGCACATCTCCGATCCCGCGGCGTTGGCAGATGCGCTCGCGCGCGGGGGAATTCGCGCACTCGAGCTGACCTTCACCACTCCCGGAGTTCTCGAACTGATCCGAGCCGCGTCCGATGCTGGTGCCGTCGTGGGGGCCGGTACCGTACTGACCGCCGATCAGGCGCGGTCCGCGGTCGACGCCGGCGCACGGTTCGTCGTCACGCCAGGCCTGCGACCCGAGGTCGCCGCAGTGGTCACCGATGCCGGAATCCCGCTGATGATGGGCGCACTCACCCCGTCCGAGGTGATGACCGCACTCGATCTCGGGGCGAACGTGGTCAAAGTCTTTCCAGCACGGACTGTCGGGCCGGCGTATTTCAAGGATCTGCTCGGTCCATTTCCGGACGCCAAACTCGTTCCGTCCGGCGGCGTGAACACAGGCAATGCCGCCCAGTTCCTCGCGGCCGGTGCCGTGGCCGTGACCGCAGGCACCGATGTGGTTCCACCGGCATCGGTCGCCAACGCCCAGTGGGGCGACATCACTGCACGAGCCCAAGCGTTCGTGGCAGCTATCAGCGCAGACATCAAGGAAGGCTCGTCATGAATTCTGTGGTCGACTGGCTCAGAACCTCCACACCAGGTCTACTCGTACTGTGCGGCATCGCAATTGCCGTGCTACTGGTAGTCATCATCAAGGTCAAGCTCGAACCGTTCATCGCGCTCCTCATCGTCGGTCTCGGGCTGGCCCTCGCCGCTGGTCTGCCCGTCAACGAGATAGTCGGCACCGCGATCAAGAGCAACGAGTCCTTGCTCGAAACCGGCTTCGGTGGAATCCTCGGACACATTGCAGTCATCATCGGATTGGGTACCGTGCTCGGCGCGATCCTCGAAAAGTCCGGTGGCGCACAGGCATTGACCGCAAAGCTCCTGGGGGTGTTCGGAGAACGCGGTGCACCCATAGCAATGGGCCTGCTGGGCTTGATCTTCGGCATTCCGGTCTTCTTCGACATCGGCATCTTCGTGCTGGCTCCGCTGGTCTACGTGGCGGCACGCCAGGGCGGAAAGTCGCTGGTCCTCTACGCGCTGCCGATGCTGGCAGGTCTGTCCATGACGCACGCATTCCTACCGCCGCATCCCGGGCCGGTTGCCCTCGGCGGCTTGCTCGAAGTCAACTTGGGATGGCTCATCCTGTTCGGGTTCATCTGCGGCATTCCCGGTTTCATCGCTGCGGGCCTGGTGTGGGGTAATTGGATCGGCAAGCGAATCATCGTCGACGTTCCCGAGGACTTCATCAACGACGGAGACGACACGACCGCAGATGGCGATGGCACCGGCACGGTAGCAACGAAGCGTCCGGTGATCACGACGCCGCCGTCGGTGGGAACCATCGGTGCAATTATCGCCGTTCCTCTGGTCTTGATCCTCGGTGCCACATTCGGCAGCATCCTGCTCGATCCCGGCAACCTACTCGAAGTACTGACGTTCTTCGGCACCCCGGCCGTCGCGCTTCTCATCGCAGTCCTGATCGCGTTCTACGTGCTGGGCATTCGACGCGGGTCCACGGTCCAGGAACTCAGCAAGCTGACCGGAGAGTCCCTTCGTCCGGTGGGCATGCTGCTCCTGGTGGTCGGCGCAGGCGCGTTCTTCGGAAAGGTCATCTCCGCCACGGGTATCGGCACGGCCCTGGCCGACACCATGGCGGCCGCAGGTCTTCCCATCATCGTGTTGGCGTACATCATCAGCTGTGCGCTCAGGGTCGCGCAAGGGTCGGCAACCGTGGCCATCGTGACTACCGGCGGCATCGTCGGACCACTGGTGGCAGCCCAGGATTACTCCGCTCCGGCCGTTGCGCTGATCGCCATGTCCATCGCGGCGGGTTCGATCATTGCCAGCCACGTCAACGACGGCGGTTTCTGGATCATCTCGAAATTCTTCAATCTCACCGTCAAGCAGACACTGCAGACGTGGACGGTCCTCGAGACGATCCTGTCCGTAGTCAGCTTCGCCGTCGCGGGAATCCTCTTCGCGATCATCGCCTAGAGCCAGTGGCGCGGTTGTGTGCCTCGGCGGCACCTAATCGCGCCACTGCGTCCGCACCTGATCACCGACGAAATGTGTGTTCTCGGCAGACATTTCCCGGCTACCCGATCGGCCCACCAGATCGTCGATACGATCGTCCAGACTGTGGGCACGGGTCATCGCGTCGGAAGTTCGAGCCTCGCTTTCGGACGACTCGACCAGATTTGCCAGGCGGACCAACGCGGCTACCCGACCGGTCAGCTGCGTCCACACCACTTCCAATGCGCCACGCCGTGATTCGACCTGAGCGGCGGTCTCCTCGTCGACCATCGTCTCACCGATCCGGTTCAACTCGGTCGCTACCGTGCGCAGGGAGGTGGCGTCGACCGAGATCTCGGTGAGCTCGACGAACAGGTCGAGTTGATTGCGCTGAATCTCGAAGTACGTGGACTGCCATGCCGGCGAACGGCGCACTCGGTCGAACGATGTTCCCGCCAGAAAGAGCAGAGTGTCGTATCGATCGACGAACCGATCGTCCTTGCGATCGACGAACTGATCGACCACGCCGGTTGCCCATTCGACCCGGTCACCCACAGGAGTTCGGCGCGCAAGCATGCTCACGCGATCCGTGGCCGCGTCCACCAACGACAGGCCGCGCTCCGCAACCGGACCGAACCGGCGTGGTGCAGGCGTCCTCATCAGTGCGTCGAAGACCGAATCCCGTTGATCGAGATCGAGATGCAGACCTTCCCGACGCTCCTTCCGTGCCGCACGCACCCCGGTGGCGTAGTGCCGATTCGACATCACCACCGTGGTGCGCTGATGGTTGATGCGCTTGGTCAACTCGGCAACCCGCACTCGGTACACCAGCGCCGACCCTGGCTTACTCGTCGTGTCCTTGGCGAGCCACCGATCGCGCTCGTCGACCAGATTTCGCAACGTGCCGAACCCCCCGATCGACGGCAGCGAGCGTCCCGCGTGCCATCGATTGATCAGCACTGCACGCGTGGGCTCGTCCACCCGCCCGGCCGCGACAGCGATGGCGGCCGCGTCGGACAGCGGCTCGGAATGTCCGGGCAACCGGCAGTCGGCACAGCGGCTGTGAACTTCGTCGTCGAATCGGGCGCGCTGCTCGGCCGACCCACTGCCATCGAACTCGGACATCGTCTCTCCTAGGTCACGCCCAACCGTCGCTGGTCCGCTCGCTTTCGAGTGTTCCAGAAATTCAGATCAGCCCGCGGAGCGATTGCTCGGTCTGCGGCTTCTTGTCGGCGAGAAGCGTGCGCGCCACATCGAGACCTTCCCAGACGTTCCACATCAGCACACCGCGAACGACGGCCTCGTCGTCGAGGTAGTACACAACGCCCTCCTTGCCGACCGACTTCCAATCCTCGACGGTGCTCAACGACGTGGACAGCGTGCCGATGGCCTGGTAGCCGTCGTCGTAGATATCGGAGTAGAAGTACGGGGTGTAGGAGTACGGCTCGGCCGCCCCGGCCATGTTGCGTCCGGCGGCCTTGCCCATCTCCGTGGCGTTGTCCACGTGCTCGACGCGTCGACGGCCGAGAATGGCGTCGGGATAATTCGCCACATCACCGGCCGCGTAGACGTGGTCGTCCTCGGTCCTCAAGAATTCGTCGACCACGATGCCGTCGTCCACCAACAGTCCGGCAGCGTCGGCCAGATCGGTGCTGGGCCGCACACCGAGACCGAACACGACCCCGTCCGCCTCGAGTGTGGAACCGTCGTCGAGTTGCAGTTGGACGCGGGCCGACGCCTCGGCACCGGAGGTCACTTTCGTTCCTCGGCGCACGGTGACTCCGTGATCGGCGAATCCCTTGTCGAAAACGGCAGCCAGGCTCGGCGGGAACATGTGCGCGCCGACTACGGCGTCGGATGTCACGAGAGTGACCTTCACGCCCTGGAGAGAAAGGGCAGAAGCGATCTCGGTGCCGATGTATCCGCCCCCGACCACGGCGATGTGATCGGCGGTCTTCGTCAATTCACGCAGCGCCCGGTAGTCGGCGAAGGTGCGGAAGTACACCACCCGCGGACTGGGCGCGAGCTCGATTCGCGTCGGTTCGGCTCCCGTTGCCACGAGCAGAGTCCCGTACTCGTAACGTTCTCCCTGGTCCGTCGTCACCGAGGAATTCGACCGGTCGATCGACGCCACCCGCGTTCCGGTGTGCACCTGTGCGTCGGTGTCGGAAGCAGTGTCGAGCGGAACCTGATCGCGACCGAAGTCCGAGTCGGTCCACAGCTTCTTCGAAAGCGCGGGCCGGGTGTACGGCTCGTCGGAATCGGCCCCGAGAATGCCGATGGAGCCGGAGGTGTCGCGCTCGCGGATCCCGCGAGCTGCACTGTCGGCAACCATTCCCCCGCCGATGATCAGGTAGTCGTACTGCATCGTTCACTCCTCGATGTCGACGTGATTCGTCAACGGGGCTACCCGGAACGGCGTCGTCACAATCCCGCTGACGGACCCGCAGGAATACCTGCAGGTCGGGGGAACCGACCGGACTGTATCGAGCATCACACCCTCGAGAGGTTGGCCCAGGCCGGTCGAGTGGGCATCTTGGACTGGGCGACGAAACATCGTTTTAACTCGAGTCGGGCTGTAACGGTTCCGTTCGGCAGAACGACTCACACCTCAGGACGCGAACAAAAGGAGACGATGTGACTGTTCAGATCGATTCGCTGGCAATTGGCACCGACACCGCCGACATTGCGACAACCGACGTCGACCAGCTCTTCGACGAAGTGTCAACGCTCGACGCCACCATCCTCGACGCCATCGAGCGTCGCACGCGCATGGCGCGCACCCTCGCTGCGGCGACTTCCGACACCACCACGTCGGATTCCGTTGCCGATGCTTACCTCGATCTCGGCAACGACGGCCACGTGTTCTCACGGATGCTGTCCCGTCTTGCACAGATGACGCGGTAGTTCTTCACACTCCCCCTTTCAGCTTCGCAGTCCGCGACCCCGTCGAGCATCGCTCGGCGGGGTCGCGTCGTGTCTGCAGGTGTGTGCCGGTGACTTTCGACACCGACTGCTGTCAGTAGAAGCAAGACCGTTGTTCGACGGTCGCACGCAGCTGTTCTCACAGAGAAGGTGTACCCATGTCCCGTATGCTGTTCGCCAACATGCCCGTTCGCGACGTCGTCGCCACCCGTTCGTTCTTCGAGGGACTCGGGTTCGCTTTCAACGACGTCTTCAGCGACGAGAACACCGCCTCCATGATCGTCAGCGACCAAGCGACGGTGATGTTTCTGGCCACATCTCGTTTCGAGGACTTCATCTCCGATTCGATCTGCGACACGAGCTCGGCTCGTGAGGTCCTGATGTGCATCTCCGCCGACAGCCGCGACGAAGTGGATTCGCTCACCGACTCAGCGATCGCTGCGGGCGGGTCCAAGTGGATGGAGCCCCAGGATCACGGATTCATGTACGGCCGAGCGTTCCGGGATCTCGACAACCACGTCTGGGAAGTGATGTGGATGGATCCTTCGGCGGTTCCCCAGAGCTGAGCGGCAGGCGTTCAGAGGCGGTCGGGCAGGCCGAATCGATCGAACAGAGTCAGATCGAAGAAGCAGGCCACGTGCCCGACCCCTCTGGCGTCGACGTCGAGAACGTGCAGCTGGAACGGCCGATGGACACCGTCCTCACCCAGCATGTACAGCCCGTACGCGGGTTGGCCGTTGGCACGAGTAGGCCTCATCCGCATGTCGCCCGCGCCGTTGGCCGGGCAATTGTTTCGGATGAGCGATCCGATCGTCTCGGCACCCTGGTACCACCCGACGAACGGCGGCATCTCCCACACCGCGTCCGAGGTGAACAGCGTGACCAAGCGGTCGATGTCGTAGTTCTCGAAACACTCCACATACTGCGTCAGCAGTTCCTGCAGCTCGTCGGATCCGATGGGCTCGACATCGTCGAGTTCGGGCGCAATCTCGTCGAGTCGCTCCCTGGCTCGCTGCAGCAAGCTGTTGACCGCGGTCGTCGTCGTGGCGAGAACCTCGGCGACTTCCGACGCCTTCCACTGCAACACTTCGCGCATCAACAAGACCGCTCGCTGCCGGGGAGACAGGTGTTGCAGGGACGCCACCAAGGCGAGGCGCACCGATTCACGCGCCACCACGATGGAGGCGGGATCACTCGAGTCGGCCAGATCCGAATCGGCGATCGGTTCGAGCCATGGAACCTCGTTGTTCTGTACGAGTTCGTCGGTAGGGCCGGAACTCGGTGCCCCCAAGCCGGTCGGGAGCGGACGCTTCGACCGACCGTCGAGAGCAGTGAGACAGGTATTGGTGGCGATTCGATACAGCCAGGTGCGCAGCGACGAGCGCCCTTCGTATTTCTCGTAGCCACGCCACGCGCGAATGTACGTTTCCTGCAACAGATCCTCGGCGTCGTGAATCGATCCGGTCATGCGGTAGCAGTGCGCGAGCAGCTCTCGACGGAACGGATCGAACTGCGCGAGGAAGTCGTCCTGCTGCACGGAGGCCACGGTCATGCGGCACAGCCTAGACCGGAGGCAGACGCCTCACAGCTCGAATGCGCGCCACGTAGAGGTTTGCCCACATATCTGGGTTAACCTCGGCATCGTGACATCGGCAACGAGCATCGACGACTTGGTCGAGGAGCTGTACCTGCAGCGCCGCCGGGCGTGGGAAGCCGCTCTCGTCACCGCGCAGAATTTCCTCGAGACCATCGCCGACGAGATACTCGAAGACGTCGATCGAGATCGACTGAACGCACAGACGGCGCGCATCAAGGACCCGGGACGATCCGCAGACAAATTGCGCCGTTACGTCTCCGAGGGCCGGATCACCGAACCGACCGACGCGGACGCCGTTGCCGAAGCCCTACCCGATCTGGTCGGCGTCAAGGTGCTGTGCAAGACCCCGCGCGATCAACTGACGTTCGTCGCAGCGCTCGAGCGTGCATGCAACGACCCGGAATGCTCGGTGCGGTTTGCGCAACCACCCACCGATTACGTTGCCTTTCCCAAGCCCAGTGGCTACCGCGCCTACCACGCAGTGCTGGTCGTTCGAGTTGCCACGCATCAGGGCGACCTCGATGTGAAAGTAGAAGTACAGGTCAAGACACGCCTGCAGGACGCGTGGGGCGAGCTGACTCACGAAGACATGTACAAGCCGGGCGAGGCTCTCAAGCCCACCAAGAAGCACACCGACTACGCCGCGCACATGGCCCACCTGCTCGACCAGGTGGATGCAATGGCCGACGATCTCGCGGCACAGCTCGATTCACTGACCGCCGCATCGAAGGACGGCAACGTCCTCGCGGCCGACCCCATCCCGAAGGATCCGGATTTCATTCGTGCCCGGGTCACCCGCACCGGTCCCCGGTACGCCCTCGCAGTCGGTCCGGACGGACGCCGAGGGCTGGTACCCGCTCGTTCCGTGAAAGCCGTCATCGGCTCGACCGACAGAATTGCCGTCGACGATTATCTGGAGGTGGGCGACTACATCGATGTGGTCGTCGAGGATTCCGAGGACGCTCTCTACTACCACCTCACCTCACAGCCGCCGCGTCGCAAACCCGCGAAGAAGCGTAAGCGCTGACCTGCGGTTCTCAGGAACATCTCACGTCCGTGCTGTAGACATCGGTCCTCGTGACCACTATCGAGAAATCCACGGTTGTCACCGACATCGACACCGCACCCCTTGACTGGCGTACGAGGATCCGTACTGCAGAGACGATCGTGCCGGCTCTCGCGTTCGTCGTCCTGGCACCGCTGTACGCGACGATGTCCGTGCTCGGCCATCGGCAACTCCGTACGTCCGGATTCGACCTGGGGATATTCGTCCAACAGGTCGCCTCGTACTCGCAGTTTCGTGCACCGACCTCCGATCTTCTGGGTACCGGCTACAACACGCTCGGTGATCACTTCTCGCCCATCACCGCGCTGCTGGGACCCGTCTACCGGGTGTTTCCACACGCCGAGACGTTGCTGATCGCCCAAGCCGTGTTGTTCGCGTTGGCCGTGATCCCCATCAGCAGGCTGGCAACACAGAAGTTCGGGGCGGTTACCGGTGCCGTGATCGCGGCGGCGTTCGGACTGTCCTGGGGCGTTCAAGCGGCGCTGAATTTCGACTTCCACGAAGTGGCGTTCGCGATGCCTCTGCTGGCGATGTCGATGGTCGCCCTCGTTCGTCAGCGTTGGCTGCCCGCCCTGGCCTGGGCTCTGCCGCTGGTCTTCGTCAAGGAGGACATGGGTCTGACGGTCGTCGTGATCGGCGCACTGGTGGCGCTGTGGGCCGGCGGTCGAACCCGAATCCTCGGGATACTGACTGCCGTATGGGGCCTGACCTGGGTGATTCTCGCCGTCAAGATGATCATCCCGATGCTCAGCTCCGACAACTCGTACGACCAGGGCTCGAAGCTGCCCCCGCTGGGCGAAGGCATCGCGGACACCGCACACGGCCTGGTTGCCGGCGATTCTCGGGCGGCCACAGCCTTTCTGCTGCTCGCGGTCACCGGATTCTTCGCCCTGCGCTCGCCGCTCCTGCTGATCGCCGTCCCGACGGTCGCATGGCGCTTTCTCAGCGACAACACCAACTTCTGGAAGCCGATCTACCACTACAACGCGACCCTGATGGTGATCGTGTTCATCGCTCTGCTCGACGCGTTCGCACGCAGTCACCGACACGGTCAGCTCACCGAACGCGGTCGTCATTACATCGTCGCGTTCGTGGCCGTCTTCGCAGTCGTGGCGTTGCCGTTCCTACCGATGGCGCGCATGGTGCACGCACAGGAATGGACGATCGATCCGCAGGCCGCGACCGCCCGGGAGATCTCGGAGTGGATTCCCGCCGATGACCAGGTTGCAGCGTCGAACAATCTTGTGGCCCAACTCGTCGCCGACCACGACGTCTCGGTCTTTCCCCAACGCGCCACCGATTCGACCGTCCCGGACTGGATCGTCGTCAATCGCGCGCGGCCTGCCGGCTGGCCGACCGACGAGGCCGGTGACCGTCAGGCGATCGACCGGGCGCTGTCCGACGGGTACGAGGTCGCCTACTCGGCCGACGGTATCGAGGTCCTGCACCGCAGTTCGAGCGGTCCCCACTAGGGTTTCAGAAGGTTCGACCCTCCACCCGTCACAGACCGTGACGACGGCAATTGCAAGGCAGGTACAGGACATCGACGCTGCAACCGGCGATCTCGGCACCACCAAGGCCGCACCCAAGCGATCACCGTGGAATCGGAAGAATCCCTATCGCGCACAGATTCTGAGTAATCGACGCCTGTCCGGTCCCACGTCGGCAAAGGAAGTTCGGCACTTCGCGATCGCGCTGGGCGACAGCGGTATCGCTTACCAAGCCGGGGATGGTTTCGCCGTCAAACCCGTCAACGACCCAGCACTCGTCTCGGCCGTCGTCGACCGGCTCGGAGTGCCCGCCGACACCGCCGTGCACACCAAGTCCGGAGAAATCACGCTCGCACAGGCGCTGACGACGGAATACGAAATCGGTATCCCGTCCATGGACCTGATCGAGGCCGTGGCCGAACACGCCGGCGACGCAGAACTCGATCACGTCCTGCAGAACGGCGACCGAGCATCGTTCGACGCTTGGACGTGGGGACGTGACGTCGTGGACGTTCTCGACCTCGACCGGTCACCTGCCTTCGATCCCGCCGAATTTCTCGGCTTGCTGCGTCCACTGCAGCATCGCGTCTACTCGATCTCGTCGTCACCGATCGCCCACGAAGGCACCGTGCATCTGACGGTGTCCACCGTTCGATACCGGTCGGCCGAGCGTGACCGCGGCGGCGTCTGTTCGACGTACCTCGCCGATCGAGTCGGCGACGGAAACGAGGCAGGCGTGTTCCTGTCGGCCAACAAGTCGTTCCGCCTGCCCGATGACGACACCCCGATCATCATGATCGGGCCCGGAACCGGAGTGGCACCGTTTCGAGCATTTCTGCACGAGCGGCGCGCGCGAGGTGCCGCGGGAGACAACTGGCTGTTCTTCGGAGATCAGCATCGGTCGAGTGATTTCCTCTACGAGGACGAGCTCGTCGAGTTCGAGCGCGACGGTCTGCTGAATCGACTGGATGTGGCGTTCTCACGCGATCAGCACGAGAAGATCTACGTGCAGCACCGCATGATCGAGGCAGGCAAGCAGCTGTACGGCTGGCTCGAGGCAGGTGCGCATCTCTACGTGTGCGGCGACGCGGCCCGTATGTCGAAGGGCGTCGACGAAGCACTGCACGAGATCGTCGCCGAGCACGGCGGCCGCTCCCCCGACGCCGCCGAGGACTACGTCAACGAACTCAAGCAGACCAAGCGCTATCTGCGGGACGTCTACTGAGACCAGCGTTCTTGTCGGACCCCCTCGCTACCGTCTGAACCCACAGGCATCAGTTCTCGTCCGAGAAGAGGGTTTGCACCGTGAACGCACTGCAGAACGGCCATTTCGACTCCACTACCGCGCTCGCGTGGGCCACGTTCACCGAGAATCTGCACGCGTGCCTACGGTCCCTGCCCAGACGTGACTACGTCACGGTGACGGCCGCTCAGGCCAGCCCCGGCGAACGTGGGTTACGGCCGTATATCGATGTGGCGGCGACGGACACCGGCGTCCTGGTCACCGTTGCGGCGATTCCTTCGCTGCTCTACCCGGACGCCCCGGAGACGTCGGCCATGGACGTGCAGTTGGTCGAGTTCGGATGGCTGAACCGCGGCAAGCCGATCGCCGACGGATCGGTCATCGATCTCACGCGAACCGACTCACGAGCCGATGCCGCGCTCGTTGCCGAGATGATCACGCTTGCGTTCCGCGAGATCTGGAACGTTCCGCACCCCTCGTTTCTCAGTGTCTGGGGCGTCGCAGCCGATGGCGTGTCGTCTGGGCCGAGGGACCTGCAGCGGGGGCTCGTCGCCTCTGCGGCCGAGACCGCCACGTCGGCCGACTCTTCCGAGACGCCCTCCGAGGTTCCTGCCGAGCTGGGCTCGCTGCAGGCGCTGTGTCAGTTGACAGGTCGTC
The DNA here is from genome assembly GCF_002258735.1 of Rhodococcus sp. WWJCD1. Lineage (NCBI taxonomy): Bacteria > Bacillati > Actinomycetota > Actinomycetes > Mycobacteriales > Nocardiaceae > Rhodococcus > Rhodococcus sp. WWJCD1. The sequence goes on along the minus strand of NZ_NOXY01000025.1, from coordinate 172,467 downwards.
GAGTCGACCCACACGCCGTTCGATCCGTCTGCGTCAACAGTGACCTCGACGATCTCAAGGCTCGTGCCGTGGCCCTCCATCGCTCGGCTGCCACGCAGGCCCGGGGGTCGGCCGGCGCGGGTCGAGACGACTCGGTGGCTGTGTGGTCCAGCCTGGCTCGCACCTGGCTTTCGGTCGCACGAAGCATCGACGCCGCGATGAACGAGGCCCGGCACGCGTGCCGCTGACCGGAGTTACAGGATCGTTCGTCGCAGACCGCTCGCCCGTAACACCTGACGCTCGACGCCCGCGCGAATGGCATCCTCGGTGCCGATAACCCGCACGTGCGATCGCGCGCGAGTGATTGCGGTGTAGAGCAACTCTCGGGTCAGCAGTGTCGATGCCTCGGCGGGGAGAAGAACCGAGACGGTGTCGTACTGACTGCCCTGACTGCGGTGGATCGTCATCGCGTACACCGTGTGAACCGACGAGAGCACGTTCGGGTGGATCAGCACATGGCCGCGCCCGCGAGCGAACGCTGCCATCGGGGTTCCGTTGTCTCCCAACACCACAACGCCGGTGTCGCCGTTGTATATCCGCGCTTCGTGATCGTTTGCCGTCACCAACAGTGGCTGACCGGGGTACCACAGTGACGGATCGAGAAAAGTTCCGCTGTACTCCCCCACCCACTCCATCGCCTGCCGATCCCATCGCGCGACACCCCATCGGCCCTCGCGGTGCGCGCACAGCAGGCGATGCTTCTCCAGACCCAGAAGCGCCGCGGAGGCATCTCCGGCTGCTGCGGCGGCGGTGACCTCGGCTGCGGTCTCGATCACGTCGGAACGCAGCGCATCCACGTCGTCGGGGCCATGAAAGGAAATTTCTTCTGCGCCGGACTCGAGCAGCGCCATCACGTCGTCGCCCCGGCCGTCGCGCACGGCCACAGCCAACTGGGCGATTGCCCCGCCGAACCGTCTGCCTCGACTGAGCCGCACGACGCCGCCGCGCAATCGGTCCCGCTCGAACGGGCTCAGGGCTGCCTCGGCCGGATCCTCCGCTGCGGCGAAATCGTCGTCGACGAGCTGCGCCAGCACCGGGTTCTCGGTGCCGGTGACCGGCCGGGCCACGAGGTCCGCCAGCACCGCGCCTGCGTCGACGGACGTCAACTGGTCCGGGTCACCGACCAGGATCAAGCGTGATTCGGGGCGGACGGCTTCGAGCAGCCGGCACATCATCGTCAGTGACACCATCGATGTTTCGTCCACGACGATGACGTCGTAGGGCAGGCGGTTCTCCCCGTCGTGGCGAAACCTCGTCTTGCTGCCGGGCTTCCAGCCCAGAAGCCGGTGCAGTGTCATCGCCTTAAGGTCTACCGGCAGTCCGAGGAGCTCCGCTTGTTCGGACACCGACTCCTGCAATCGGGCTGCGGCCTTGCCTGTGGGTGCCGCCAACCCGATGCGCAGATCGCTTCCGTGTTCCCGGACGAGCAACGCCAGAATCCGAGCCACCGTGTGGGTCTTACCGGTTCCCGGCCCGCCTGCGATGACCGTGGTCCATTGGGTCGCTGCCAGGGCTGCCGCTATCCGCTGACGATCGGGAGCAACAGTGGGCGCACCCGATTCGTCGACGAACAACTCGGTGAGAGCACGGCTGATCTCGGCGGCATCGGACCGCGGGTGAGACTGCGATCGCTGCTCGAGAGCATCACGAACCGTGCTCTCCTGCAGGTGATACCGATCCAAATACAGGAGTTCACCCTCATCGGTGTGAACGAGTTTCAGCGGCGTCAACGGTCCGTTTGCACTGCCGACGACCAGGGGACTGGCCGACAGTGCGCCGAGGACCTCGACGAGATCGGGCCACGGAAGCGCGCCTGGATCGACGTCGGATTCCTCGTCGACCGTCACATCTCGCAGTCGGCGCAGATCGAGGCACACCGATCCCGATCGCACGGCACGCACCGTCAGTGCAGCGGCCAAGAGCACATGCTCCGACGACTCCCCGGCAAGCGCGCCCAGACGTAATGCCACGTGCACATCGGCGGCGGTGAGTACACCTGCATCGTTGAACGTACGCAGAAGGCCGCTGCCGCGCAGTGCGGTGGTCACGCTCGTCATCGATTCGCCTTTCCGGCAAGCAGATCCGAGAGCTCGACCACCAGCGCCGCGGACGGATTCCAGTCGAACACCCCACACCCGGCAGGAGTGTGCGGCCCCACCATGCCCCGCACGAACAGGTACCGAACTCCGCCGAGGTGTTCCTGGGGGTCGTAGCCCGGTTGACGCCACCGCAGATATCGATGCAGCGCAACGGCATACAGAATTGCCTGCAGCGGATAGTGCGAGCGCATCATCTCTTGAGCCATCTTCTCCCGGGTGAAGTTGCCTGTCGTCAGATCACCTCGGGCGAGCCGGTTGGTCTTGTAGTCCACCACCACGTAGCGCGGCCCGGGCACTCGTAGAACCGAGTCGATACTTCCGGTGAGAAAGCCGCGCAGGGGTGTTTCTTCGATACCGTCGAGCAGATCGGGGTAGGACGCGAGCGGGTCGGCAACATCGAGGTGCCGACGCATCAGCCGCGCAACGGATTTCAGGGTGACCGTCGCTGCCACCGGATCATCACCGCCGGCCAACGGCAGCTCGAAGTCCAGCTCTGCCAAGTGGTCGGAAGGCGCGATGTCGGCAAGCGTCCCGAAGCCCAACGGCGTGTGCATCACCGGCAGAAGGGCTGCGGCCAACGCCACTGGATCGACCTCGGCCATGCGCGACGCGACCGCTGCACTGCAGCGAAGTTCGAGCTCGGTAAGCAAGTCGGGAGCGGAGGTGTCCACGTGTTCGAGCGCCTCGTGCACGAGCGTTCCGAATGCGGCGCCGGCGGGCATGCCGTTCATCGGCGACTCGATTCCCTCCAACCTGGAATCTTCTGTGTAGTCACTGTTCGACTGAGGTTCGGCCGGCTCGTCGGTCTTCTCGGGATGCTCGGCCTCGCTTGTCACCCCCACCTCCGGCTGAACGTGCGCCGCGTCATGGGCATGAGCTGTCAACGCGGAGTATGACGTTCGACGCCACAACATGTCCAGAGTTCGGTCGAACCGCGCGGCGGCAATGTCGAGTAACGGTTCGCCGGGTCTGACCCAATGCCGCGTGGACGGTGCACCCGGCCCCACAGGTTCGATGGAGATGATGTCGGCAGCGGACCCGACCCAGGATTGAAGCCGGTTCGCGGTGGTTGCATCGTCGAGGACCTTGTACGACGGCTCCGGTTGGGGAATCCCAGGGATGCGGCCGAACAGCATGCGATGCAGCGACGACGTGGCGGTATTGCGGCCCGGTGCCCACCACAGCACTATCTGGCTCTCCGCCCGGGTCAGGCCGACGTAGAGCAACCGCAGTTCCTCGCCTGCTTCCTCCTGGTCGTTGATCATCTTTCTGGCCGCGTAGCCCACTCCCGACGGTCCACCGACGTCTCGAATCCGGTCGCCGTTCTCGTGCAGCAGCAGCGTCGACGGCTTGCTGAAGAACAACGTGTCCCAGGCATACGGCAAATAGACGACGGGGAATTCGAGCCCCTTACTGCCGTGTGTCGTCATGATTTGCACTGCGGCGGAATCGCTGTCGAGTCGTCGGCTGCGGTCGCTGGATCCACCGGCTGCCGGTTCCTTGATGCGGTCGGTCAGCCAGCGAGTGAGTGCGATGATGCCGAACGACTCGGATACTGCTGCGCGATTGAGCAGTTGGGCGATATGCCGCAGATCGGTCATGGTCCGTTCGCCCGCGTCGACTGCGAGCAAACGGGCGTCGAGTCCGGACTGGGCCGACACTCGCTCGAATACTGCAGCGAACCCCGCCTCGTCGAAGAGTATCGAATATTCACGCAGTCGGCTGCTGACCTGGGACAGAGCATCCTCGGCTCCGGAGTCGAGCTGAGCGGCAGTCCACCCGAGCAAAGGGGTAAGGGCGGCGAGACGAACGCGGTCGGTGCGATGCGGTTGCTCGATCGCCTGCAGCAGCCACAACCAGTGTCGAGCGCTCTCGGTGCCGAACACGCTGGTGCTGCTGGACACAACCGACGGGACGCCCACTGCGTCCAGCGCGTCTCGAATCAGCCCCACCTGCTTGGTAGTTCGGGTCAGCACGGCGACGTCGCGCGGTTCGATCGCCCGGGGTCCGTCCGGTCGGTCGATCGTGGCACGGCTGGACAGCAGCTCGACGATGTCCGCCGCGACGTCGGCCGCGACCTTGGAGCGGAGTCGATCGACTGCCGGAAACCCCTGTCGCAGGGGACCTGCACCGGTTCTCGGAAGATAGCGCAGCCGCAGCGGGGTGTGTCCGGCCATCCGCGACGGTGGGTTTCGCGCTTCGACACGGTGAACCACGATGTCGTCGTGTCCGAGGGCTGCGCCGCCGTACAGATGGTGCAGCGCATCGAGTAGCCCGGAATCACTGCGCCAGTTGGCCGTGAGCTCGTACAGGTAGTCTGCCGATCCGACCGCATCGAGGTAACTGAGCACCTCTGCCCCGCGGAATGCGTAGATCGCCTGCTTCGGATCGCCGACGAGAATCAGCGTCGTCGATCCGTGAAACGCCCGTCGCAGAATGTCCCACTGCATCGGGTCCGTGTCCTGGAACTCGTCGATCAGCACCACTCGAAACCGGTCTCGCACTCGCGCACAGGCGGCCTCACCGTGCACGGGATCGGACAACACCGAATGCAGGAGTCCGAGTAGATCGTTGTAGTCACGCACCCCGAGCAGCCGTTTGCGACGTTCCAGTTCCCGCCGCGCTTCTCGGGCGAACTGCACGCGGAGCGCCGGCTCGCGGTTACCGTCGTCCCCGTCGAGATTTTCTGTGTCGGGGTACAGAATCGACTGCTGGTCGCCCACGGCCGCCAAGGCCAACTGGTGCGCATCCCGCCTACTGAATGCCGGCGGTTCGTCGTCGCCACTGAACATCTGCAGGTACAGGTCGTCCACGACCTGCTCGAGTAGATCGGACACGGATTCGACGAATGTCGATTCCGGTTCGCGCTCCCCCGCGATTCCGAGCCCGTCGAGCATGCGCTGACAGAAGCTGTGGGTGGTGACGATGGTCCCGGCATCGAAGTCCGACAGTGCCTTTCGCAGTCTTCTGCGACGGCGTTCCACCTCGGCGTCCTCGGCCGATGCCAGGAACGACACCAATGGATCTCGTTCTGCACGAGCAGCTTCCGGGTCTGCAAGGTGCTGCGCGATCGAGGCGAATCTGCTGCGAGTGCGATCGCGGAGTTCCTGGGTTGCGGCCCGGCTGAACGTCACCAGAAGCAGGTCGGAAATTTCGGCGATGCCCTCGGCGACATAGCGCGCGGCCAGTCCGACGATCGCGTAGGTCTTGCCGGTACCGGCGCTGGCTTCGAGCACGGTGGTTCCGATAGGCATTGGACCGAGCAGATCGAATCCGTGCGGGGTGGTCATGCGTTCCCCATGTTCTCGGCCGTCAACAACGGGTCCCACAGTGTGCGGGCGAGGACGCCGAAGCGGCTCGTCTCGTTGGACGGGTCGGTTTCATCGGCGAGCGGGGTCGCGGCCAGCAGTGTCTGGAACGACAGGGTCGGACCGTGCACGTACCGCAAGGAGCGATCGTTTCCGTCGCCGAAATCTCCCCGCCATGCCCAGCTGGCCGAGTCGTAACCGTCCTCGATGGATCCGCCGCCGAACCGCTTCTCCGCGTACGCCGATGCAGTGCCGGTCGATATCGGCAGCGGCGACGCCAATCCGCGATCACGCAGATCCACCAGTTCGCGCAGGGTGGCAATGGGATCGCGCGGTGCCGTCAGTCGCGATCGACGAGGAGGCCTCATACCGCTCGCCCGTCCGATGGTGACGGCGCTCCACTCCCCCGGCTCGGATGCGGCCACCGCCAGCAACCGCACCCACGCGGCCAGTCGATGCTTCGCGGCGAGGCGAGAATAGGACGAACGCGCCAGAACACGGCCATGAATTCCGGTGACCGTTCCGGTCAGGCGTCGTCCATCTCCGAGATCGACCGAAACGTCTGTGGTGTCGGCCGGGCCTTCGTGGAACGGCGCGGCCGCGTCGGCGATGATTCCGACGATCTGTCGGATGTCGGACATCTCGCGTCGGCCCTGATGAAACGGCGGAAGGGTTCCTCGGCGCCATTCGGCGTCGGCGAATTCTCCGATGTCTCCGCCCGCGAGCACCGCGGCAAGCATCCGATCGCCGATGTTCCACCGGGACAACGGGTCCAACTCGATGTCGAGACTGTCTGCCAGGTCGTCCTCGAGCTCGGGAACACGAAAGCCGAGCCGCTGGCGGAGAAACGCCTGCACCGGGTTCTCGACGAAGGCGATCACATCGGCGAGTTCCACATCGCCTCGATCGGCAGGCGGGAGCGCTGCGGGCAGGAACGGAGGCACGGGCTGGGGCGCACGTTGCTGCGAGACCGCTCCGGCCAGCGCGACCGTGTCGAAACTGAACGGACGTTCGGCCTCGAAGTTGTGGGGATCGAACGGCTGCAGCGGATGCCGATGTTCGACGCTTCGACCCGCGGTCACCTCGAGCACGTCCATGAGCTCGCGCAGCGGAATCGCGGGCGGCTTGACCGACCCGTCGACCGGGTCTGCACCGGTGTAGAACAGCAGGAGCTTCTCCTCGGCCGACATCACCGCGTCGAGCAGCAGTTGCCGATCCTCACTTCGAATGTCTCGTTCGCCGAGTGCGGGGTCGCGGGCCAGGATGTCATCTCCGTCGATACTTCCCACTCGCGGGAACACCTCGTCGTCGAGCCCGAGGAGCACCACCACTCGGTGCGGTACCGATCGCATCGGAACCATGGTGCACACGGTCAGCTCGCCGGTGCGGAAGTTCGCTCTCGTGGGTCGTCCGGCCAGTCTCCTGGCCAGCATGGAGCGCACGTCCGCCAGTCGCAGCTCCACCGACCCGCCGTGTTCGGTGGCGTCGGAGATCTCGCGATGTGCTTGTGCCAGTTGCCATTCTTCGGCAGTAGGCACGTCGGCGAGCAGATCGAGTGCGCGGCCCAGTTGCCGCGTCCACTCGGTCACCGACGCCGGACCGGCAAGCGCTCGCAGTACCGAGGCGAGCCGATCGACCAGCTCGGCGAAACGGCCGGCGAGCGCGATGTCGTTGCTGTCGACGTCGTCGAGAGGCAGCGCAAGGTCGAGATACTCGTTGTGGGTCTCGTCGGCCGCCACGCCCAGGAGGATCCGGTCGAGGGCAGATTTGAACGTGTTCTGCCGAAAACCGCTCAGACCGAACGCTTCTCGTTGTCTCACGGTCAAACCCCAGCGCGCACCGGAGGTCGTCACCCATTCGCGGAGTCGCTCGAGATCGTCGTCGGTGAGCGAGAACTTCTCTCGGACCGGACCGCTGGCAGCGAAGTCGAGCAGCTCGCTCGCCGTCACCCGGCCTTCGGCGAAGTCCAGAACAGTCGCGATGACATCGAGCACGGGGTTGGTGCGGCGCAAGCCCCGGTCGGCGAGTCGCACACGCAGGCGGTGTCCCGGATGCACCAGCGCAGCCTGCCCGAAGTTGGCGCGAATCAACGGCGCGTAGGTCTCGACGTCCGGGCACATCACCAGCACGTCCCGCGGTTCGAGTGTGGGGTCGCCGGCGAAGAGATGCAGCAGCGACTCACGCAGAACTTCGACCTGCCGGGCGGGTCCGTGACATGCGTGAATCTGCACCGTGTCATCCGTCGTCGTCACGTGGTCGTCGGATTCCATTGCGGCAGTGGGTGAGACGTCGGCAGCGATGTCCGATTGGATCCGGCCAAGTAGGGTGTTCGCGATCTCGGGACCCTCGTGATGGACCGAGTGCGCCGCGACCGATCCGGTGGTGGCCTGCAGTTCCCGGACGTCTCGAGACAGACTGGCCAACAGCGGATGCTCGACGGCAAGGGCCGTCGCATCGTCTCGTCGCCGCGTCACCGCAGGAATGTTCTCCAGGGCGTTCCACATGGACGGGCTGGGATGCGGAACCCAGATGTGTACGTCGCGGTGCTCCGAGAGCGCGCCCAGTATGTCGAGCTGATCGGTCGTCAATCGGGTGGGCCCGAAGACCGACAACCGACTCGGTAGGTCCACCGAGTCCGGCTCATCACGTAGCCGAGCGCACGTCTCGGGCAGCCGCTCGGCGGGGCTGGGACTGCCGATCCGCTCCCGCACCAGTTTCCACACTCGCGGTTGCCACTGCAGGTCGTCGTCGAGATCGCCGCCGAGGCCGTCGGTGAATCGTCCGGTGAACCAATCACGAATCATCTGAGGTCGTTGAGAACCGTACGCACGGAACAGCTCTGCCACATGAGATGCCGTCGACCAGCGACGCCCGGCACGGTGGTCCTCGGACCCCGCCCCCAGATGCTCGAACAGCACCGCCGCCCACGGTTCGGTGCGGCACTCGTCGATGACGCTCAGAGCAGTCCAGAGCACTCGGCCCATTGCCCACGGATCGTCGTCCGGGTCGATGTCGTCGACCGCGCCGACCGCGCGTGAGACCAGCCTTGCCGGGCTCGGAAAATCGATGTTCGCGGCGATGCCGTCACCGTCCGGACTGCCCAAGGTGCTCGAGAGTCGTTGAGTGAGCCACCGCTCGACACCCTTGGCCGGAACCGACACGATCTCGGGGGTGAAGCAGTCGTCCAACGGCACGGACAGGACATCGGCGAGCGCGTCGGCAAGGGTTCTTGCGCGCTCGGCGCGGTGGAGCGTCAACACCGTTGCGATCCCCTGCCTGTCCGTAGCCGAGAGCCCGATTTCGGACTCGTGACGACCCTACTCGAGCCTGGCGACAGGTTCTGCGCGATGAGTCCGGCCGCCGAACCCGGTCAGTATCTGTGACCTCTTTGCCGACACGAAGGAGAACGACATGTTCGAACATGTCTTTGCAGTGATCGCGGTACGCGACATCGATTCGGCCGACGCCTGGTATCGCCGGCTGTTCGATCGGACCGCAGACAACAACCCGATGCCGAGTTTGGTGGAGTGGCAGGCCGCCCCCGCTGCATGGGTGCAGGTGACGGTCGATCCCGAGCGAGCAGGGTCGTCGCAGTTCAACGTCGCGGTCGACGATCTCGAATCGTTCGTCGCTTCGGCGCGCGCACGTGGGGTCGAGTTCGGCGACATAGTGGACGCGAACAAAGGCGTTCGACTGAGCACGGTTGTCGACCCCGACGGCAATTCCATCACCGCAATCGGTGGCTTCCGCGAACGCTATTGACGACGTGGTTGTCGTTACCTGGCCGGGTGTAACGACAACCACCGTGAATGCGACATGGTGAACGGAAATGCGACCGACCGGTTCGGACTGAATCGAGTGGTTGCTTCCGGTCTCGCGGCACATCGCTTCCGCGGTATCGACACCATTCGCGACCCGAGGACGAACCCCATGACCAGCGCCTACCCGCCACCCTTCCAGCGCCCCGCACCCGAGCCCGAGACTCCACGCCGCCCCCTCTACGGGAAGGTGTTCGCTTGGGTTGCAATCGTTTTCGGCGCTATCTTCTCGATCGGCGCACTCGTGTCGTTCGAGTTCGGCGCGCTGCTCGTGGGCGCACTGGTGGTCGGAGCAGGCGTCGCATATCTCTACTTGTCGCCCAGTCGCGGTCGTCGAGGGTGGGCCGTACCGGCCATCGCAGTGCTCCCCGCCCTGATCTTCATGGGACTGACCACCACCACAGAACCCGAGACCCCCGCCGTCGCCCCGGTCGCGGCCGTGCCCGCCCTGCCGACCGTCACGACGACATCCGCGCCGCCGTCGACGACCACCCCGACGCCGACCACGACGACCACCGTGGCCCCGACGACCGAAGCAGTAGCCGCCATCGTCGAGGTGCCGATGACATCGGAGTACATCCCACTGCCCGATCCTGAGCCCATGTACATCCCCGAGCCGGTCTACACACCGGAGCCCGTCTACACCGCTCCCGCGCCTTTGGTCGCGGTGCCACCCGTCGTCTCGTACGCCAATTGCGATGCGGTCCGTGCGGCGGGCGCAGCCCCGATCTACGCCGGTGAGCCGGGGTACAGCTCGAAACTCGACCGCGACAAGGATGGAATCGGCTGCGACACCTGATTGCTGTCAACCCACCAACCGCCGCGTCAACTCGGCGCTCGAGTGGGAATACGCGACCAGCATGACCAGTTCGACCGATGGCCTCGCAGCTTTCACGGCCACCACTTGCTGCGTCACCGCGTCGTGCATCGGCCATCCGAAGGCTCCGCCGGATATCAAGGGAAATGCGATGGACTTCAGATTCATCGATGCAGCGAGGGCAAGACTTCGGGCGTAGCACGAGCGCAGCAACTCCGATCGGTCCTCGTGCCGCGAGTACCGCGGACCGACGGTGTGGATGACACAGTCGGCTCGCAATCTGCCCGCAGTGGTCGCGACGGCCGCGCCGACGTCGAGGCCGTGCGGCAGGGTGGTGGCCCGCAGTGCCTTGCATTCCGCGAGGATCGTCGGCCCACCAGCGCGGTGGATGGCACCGTCGACTCCACCGCCGCCGAGCAGACGTGCGTTGGCGGCGTTGACGATCGCGCCGGCCGCCACGTCCGTGATGTCGCCCTGAACGACGTCGATGATGGTCATGAAAGTTCCTTCACTGCAGTGATGTTCGAGGTGATTCGGTCCAGATCGTCGGCGCGCAACCCGGGGTAGCCGTGGACGATGTCGCGCCAGCGACGCGGCACGGCCGAGGCTCCCCAGCGCGCTCCGAGGAGCCCTCCGGCAATGGCCGCCGTGGTGTCGGTGTCACCGCCTGCACGAACGCACAGTTCCAGAGCGGCCGCCAAGGGCCGTTCCTCGCCGGCGCTGCGATGGATTGCCCACCATGCAGTCTGCAGTGCGTGCACCACCCAACCGTTGTTCGAGAAGTCGGCAGGCTCCCCCACCTGTGCCTGATGAATCAGCGGCCGCCAATAGTCCCGCACCTCGCGCACAGCCTCGTCGAGAAACTCGACGATGCCGTCGTACGTACCGTGTAGAACTGCGTATCGAATTGCGTGACTCCACAATTGGCACGCCTCACCGGCCCGCGGGTCGGAATGCGTCAGGGCACTGATCCGCGCCGCGGCAGCTCGACAACCGGCCGCATCGTCGAGGTAGGCCAACGCAACCGGCGCGGTACGCATGAGCGATCCGTTCCCACCGGTTCTCCCCGACAACGATGCAGCCGCCGCCGTCATGCCTGCGCCGCTGTACGTGGCCTGCGAGAGGACGGCGCGGGTTTGATTTCCTACGTCGGGCGGGTTCTGCGCGAACCACGCGCGAAAATTCTCGGCGATGTCGTCGACGTCCCCGCCTGCGTCCAGTGCCCGCGCGACGCAGAGTGCCATCGAGGTGTCGTCGGTCCATTCTCCTGGAGCCCAGTCGAACGAACCGCCGCCGATCATGTCGATCTCGGTCTCCGGAGAGGGATATCCGAACTCGTAGCCCGCGCCCAGTGCGTCTCCTACTGCGGTTCCGAGCAGAACGCCTCTCGCTCGATCGTGCTGAATGTCGCTCAACTGCATGCCTACCCCTTAGCTCGATATTGATCTAAGCTTAGATCAGATTCACGCTAAGATGCAACACATGACCTGGCGAGACCGAGACGGCAAAGCTCTGACCGACTACCCCCGCCCCTCCGTGGCTGTCGATGTCGCAGTCCTGACCGTCCGCGAACGTCGATTGCACGTGGTCGTGGTGCCGACCGAACGGGGCCGCGCTCTACCGGGCACATTCCTGCGGCCCGAGGAGAATCTCGCCGGCGCTGCAGACCGAGCACTGCAGACCAAGGCCGGCATCGTCGATCTCACATTTCACCAACTGAGAATGTTCGACGCCCCGCATCGGGACGACCGTGGATGGGTTCTGTCGATGGCACACAGCGCTGCGGTCTCGACCCGATCGCTTTCTGTAACAAATGAATTCGTACTGATCGACAACGGAAGACCGGCGTCGCCGCTCGCCTTCGACCATGGCGAGATGGTGGCCGAAGCCGTTCTCGAACTGCGTGAACGCTACGCACGCGAGGTAGATCCCGCGCTGCTGATCGACGAGGAATTCACACTTCTCGAACTACGTGAGCTCTACGAGATCGTGTTCGATCGCCCGCTCCCGAAAGACACGTTTCGACGCCATGTCCTCGGCTCCCTCGAGGGGACGGGCTTGACGTCGGCCGCGGGCGGCGGGCGGCCGGCCGAGCTGTATCGCCGTCTTCCGAGACCTACTCTTCCGCCGTCGGCGGGCGCGTTCCTGCTCGACTGAGGCATGGACCGACGAAACCGGACATCCCAGCAGATAAGCTGCCACCCATGGGATCGAAGCGGCCTGCCAACCGCGGACAGAAACGTGCAGAAAAGACCAAGGCCCGGCAACGGCGTCATCAGCAGTCCCGACCGGCTCCGTCCGGTGTCGACAGCGAACGGATCGCCGATCTGATCGACGGGTTCGTGGAGTGGCTGGACGAGAGCGAGATGTCGGAACAGTCGGAGGCGATCTCACGGCTCGTCTCGTCGACGCTGACCCAGCTTTCCGGAGCCCGTCAGGGCTTCTCCCCCAGCGCCTGGATGCCGGCCGATGCGCACCTGCTGGTGGACGCAGCGGAACGCATCCTCCAGGAGGAGTCCGACACGGCCGAGGACACCGCGGTCAATCTTGTGCTCACGTCTCTGCAGTACCTGACCTTCCTCGACGAAACCGATCTCTGGGACGGCACGCCCGAGGACTACGCGCACTGCATGGAAGATCTCTCGGACTTCCTCGAAGGCGACGAGCCCGACATGCTCGACGCCGACGACATCGACCTTCCCGACGTGTCTCTCGCACAGGAACTGGCGGCCATCTCGGCGCTGCCACTGTTGCCGGCATTGGACGACATCGTCGCTCGGGTCGCCGATGGGCTGGCAGTGTCCGACGATGCTCATCTGCAGCGCGCAGTCGGTGCGGCTCCGTTCGATCCCACCGAAGTGGGCGCGGGCGTCGCCACGGTCGATTACTGGTCGACGGCCATCGCGACCGAATTGATTCGCATCGACGGTGACACTGCGAGGCCGGGCGACAATGCGCATTCACTGGCCGTCCGCGGCGCGGAGACTGTGCACGAACTGGTTGCCGAGCATGTGCGGGTGCAGCTGTCGGGAGATGCCGACGACCCCGACGTGTCGCGGTCACTGGCCAACACGTTTGCGGTGCAGACGTTGCTCGCCGCCATGACCGAAGAGCTACCCGTCAACAACGAGGGCGAGGACTACGCCGATCTGGAAGGCGAAGATCTGCGTACGGCCCAGTTGATCGATCACCGTGTTCGATCGCTGATCGAACAGGGCATTCTCGTCAGGATCGAGGAAGTACTGGCCGTTCCGCACGCTCTACGTCCGGCGGTGTTGGACGGCGTGGCCGAGGCACAGCCCTTCGGTGCGCTCGACGACGATTCTCTCGATGACCCGCTGACACGATCGCCCGAGGATTCGGCGTCGTCGTGATCGCCCCCGCGAGCGCCGAGATCGTGTCGGTGGTCGCCGCTAGCGTGATCGAGTCCGCGTTACGTCAGCGCGATCTGGGTAAGGAGCCGACATGAGCGATTCACTCGAGTTCGACTTCGACGTCGATGCCGCCTGGATGCAGTTCCAGCGCACGCTCGGCGACTACGTCAGCGCCATGCGCGACGGCGATGCGTTGGTGATCGAATCGCGATACGACACCACCGACGGCGTCCCCGACACCGCCGCCTGCGTGCAGTTCTATGCCTGGGATCTCGATATGGTCCGCTGCGAGATACCGGCGAACGAACACCTGCACAGCAGCCGAGCCATCACCAGTGACCAGCGAGATGCGTTGATTGCGTTGGGATTTCGCACTTCGCACGATGGCGAGCCGACGGCACCACACGTGGATCGCAATCGTTCGTGGTCCGATGATCTGGCGAAGAAGACCGTCGCGGTGTTCCGTGACATCTGGGGCCTGCCACACCCGTCGTTCCTGAGCGCACGCGCCACCGGGCGCTACGACGTACCGAGCTTCGACATCGCCATCACGGAGCCCGACACCTCCGTGGTTCCGCTGTGCGTTCAGCCCAAGGGGAAAGAGCATCTGCAGCAGCTCGTCGATCGCGCTCTCGAGCCGTGGTTCGGCTTCCCACCGGATCATGACCCCGACGGCGACATTCCGCTGCGGTTCGTAGGCGGCACCGCGTACGTATCGGTCAAACCCACCGAACCGGTGGTCGAGATCAATTCGACGCTCGTCCATGCCGTATCCGGCCGCACTCGCGCGGCGGAATTGTTGGTCGACCTGAACCTGCAACTGCCGGATGTGATGCTGCACCTGGTTCAGGACTGCATCGTCGCTCAGGTACGAGTCAGCGGGTCACCCTTCGTCGCGGATCACCTGTTGTGGGCGGTACGCATGCTCAGTCACGTGTGGGAGCAGGTCGACGACAAGTTCGCCGAGGATTTCGGAGGCGTGCTCGGGGAGCCGACGCCGCCCACGGTCGACGCGGACGACTTTCCCGACGGTTTGCTCGAATTGGTCGATCTGCTCGCCGCGTCCGAAGAGGAACCGCTCGACCCGCATGTGATTCTCGAGTGCTGCTCGTCCGATCGCGATGTCGTCGTCTCGTATCTGCGGATCAGCGCCGAACAAGAAGCGTCGTGGCGTGGGATGGCGGTTGCCGCGGATCTGGGCGACGAGCACTGCGACGTCGACGAGGCAGATCGGGAATCGGCCAACTGGGGCCGTGCCGTCTCTGCCCTCCGTGAGGTGCTGCGCAGCACTCCCGACCAGGTCACGCCCGTGGTCGATCCTTCCGCGATCCAGCTGCAACTATTCGAGACCGACGAAGTAGCCGAGGTGTCCGAAGAGCGTTCGGAGGACCAGTAGACGACCGCCGATCAGAGTCTCCCCAACACGCTTCCCTTTTGTGTTAACTCGGGTTACATTAACCCTATGTTCGCACTTCGTTTGGAGAAGCCATGACACTGACGACAAGCAATACGTCCGTTTCGGTCGACGCCGACACTGCGGACGAGCAGCAGTACATCGAGACGCTCACATTGCTGTCCGAGGGCTCGGTGCACAAGCACTTCGACCCCTACGTGGACATCGACTGGGAGTCCGAGAAGTTCGCAGTACCCGCGAACGATCCTCGATGGGTCCTGCCTGCCAAAACCGATCCGATCGGCGGCCACGCCTGGTATCAGGCGCTTCCACTCGACAGGCAGATCGAGATCGGCATGTGGCGTCAGGCCAATGTCGCAAAGGTCGGTCTGCAATTCGAGAACATCCTGATCCGCGGCATGATGCAGTACGTCTTTTCACTGCCCAACGGCTCCGCCGAGGCGCGCTACTGCACCCACGAATCGATCGAAGAGTGCAACCACACCCTGATGTTCCAGGAGATGGTCAACCGCGTCGGTTCCGATGCGCCCGGCATGAGCCGGCCCATGAAAATGCTGTCTCCGTTCGTTCCACTGTTCGCCACGCTGCTGCCAGAACTGTTCTTCGTCGGCGTTCTCGCAGGCGAAGAGCCCATCGACCACATTCAGAAATCGGTCCTGCGGTCCGGTGACGAGATTCACCCGATCATGCAGAGCGTCATGGCCATTCACGTTGCCGAGGAAGCGCGACACATCTCGTTCGCGCACCAACTGCTACGTCGCCGAGTCCCCAAGATGTCCAAGGTCGGACGGTTCTTGCTTTCACTGGCCTTCCCGATCACGATGCGCATCCTGTGCGACGTCATCGTTATTCCGCCGAAGAAGTTCTGGACGAAATTCGACATCCCGAAGCAGGTGAAGAAGGACCTGTTCTGGGGTACCCCGGAATCGCAGCACGCGCTGCAGGACTACTTCGGCGACGTCCGCATGCTGGCCACCGATACCGGCATGATGAATCGTGCGGCTCGCCTGATGTGGAAGATGTGCGGAATCGACGGCAAGGCCTCACGTTTCCGTAGCGAGCCCGATCGCAGCTCGAGCCAGTTCGCCGCATAGCCCTCTCGCCTCTTGCCACTGCCGTCAGGAACCCCTCATGCCCCACGTCGTCACCCAATCATGTTGTAGCGACGCGTCATGCGTCTACGCGTGCCCCGTCAACTGCATTCATCCCACCCCCGACGAGCCTGACTTCCTGACGGCAGAGATGCTGCACATCGATCCGCAATCATGTGTGGACTGCGGCGCATGTGTCTCGGCCTGCCCGGTCGATGCCATTGTGCCGCAAGCAAAACTGACCGAGGCTCAACTGCCGTTCCTGACGATCAACGCGGACTTCTACAAGCAGGAACGCCCGCCTCGGCCGATCTTGGCACCGGTCACGCCGGCGGCATCGGTCTCGCGTGATCGTCAACCCCTTCGAGTCGCGATCGTCGGATCCGGACCGTCGGCGATGTACGCGGCGGACGAGCTGCTCACGCAACCGGGTGTGAAAGTCGATGTCTACGACAGACTCCCGCAACCACACGGCCTCGCTCGCCTCGGCGTCGCGCCCGACCACCAGAAGACGCGTCAGGTGTCGCGCCTGTTCGAAACCATCTCTGCGCAGGAGGGATTCACCTTCCACCTCGGTGTCGAGGTCGGCAAGGACATCACCCACGACGAGTTGATGGACACCCACCACGCCGTGATCTATGCAGTCGGGGCGTCGTCGGACCGGGAACTCCGCATTCCCGGTGCAGAATTGCCGGGCCGCAGTTCGGCAACCGACTTCGTCGCCTGGTACAACGGCCACCCCGATCACGCACACCGCACGTTCGATCTCTCGCACGAGCGCGCCGTGATCATCGGAAACGGCAACGTGGCACTGGACGTCGCCCGCATCCTGACCATGGATCCGAACGCGCTCGCCCAGACCGACATCGCACCCCACGCCCTGGACGCCCTGCGCCACAGCTCTATTCGTGAGGTGGTTGTCGTCGGCCGCCGCGGCGTCGCCCAGTCTGCATTCACCGTTCCCGAGTTCGCCGGATTGCTCACCGTTCCCGATATCGATCTGGCCATCGACCGCAGCGAACTCGCGCTCGACCCGGTAACGGTCCGCCTCGCCGCTACCGATGACCTACCCCACGCTGTGGCGCAGAAGCTACAACTTCTTCGCCACGTCGACGAATCCCCCGAGCACAGCGACGGCCGTAAGCGCATCACACTGCGATACCTGCTCTCCCCCACCCGCATCCTGGGCACCGATCGAGTGACGGGCATCGAGTTCGAGCGGATGGATCTGACCGCCGACGGTGACGACGTGGTGCGCAGCACTCCTACCGGTGAAGTCGACACCCTCGATGCCGGACTCGTCCTCACATCCATCGGCTACCGCGGAGTTGCGCTGCCCGGGGTTCCCTTCGACGATCGCCGAGGCATCATTCCCAACACCGGCGGCCGTGTATTGCAGGAGTCCGGTGGGCAGACTTCGGTCGGCAGCTATGTCACCGGTTGGATCAAGCGCGGCCCCTCGGGATTCATCGGCACCAACAAATCCTGCGCCCAGGAAACCGTCGGACATCTGGTCGACGACTTCAATGCCGGTCGCCTGGCGGACCCGATCGAGTTGCCCAGCACCTGGCCCGCCGAGTCGAGTCGGGGGCCACTGCGACGCTCGAAAGAGATGCTGTCGACACTGCGCAGGTCCTGACTGCCCGCCCCACTTTTGTCCGGCGGTATCACGCCCGCTGACTGGATCAATGCGCCCGCCAGTCACTCCAACTGCAACAAAGCCGCATTCATCCAGGTGACGAAGGCCGCAGAACCAGGGAAAGCAGCGTGAGGTTGAACCGTCTACCATCGGGGTAGTTACAGCCATCGGTCACCGATTCACGGCGGGCCAACACCTCGAGGAGCACGAGATGCCGGCCCTGCGACGCATCTTCACCAGGACTGCTGTCCCAATTGTCGGCATCGCGTTTGCGCTGACCTGCGCAGCACCTGCGCAGGCTTTGCCGACACCCGCTGACCTCGCAGACGTGCCATCCCGCACCTCGATCTCGTACGAACACGTGCCGACGGGCACATACGTGGGCAGCGCGGAGGATAATTCCGCACGTCCCGGACTGTCGACGGTCAAGCTCTACATGGCCGACTACGTCGTTCGCTACGGAGACGGTTCTGCGCGTGATCGTGACCTGGCCGCTCGAATGGTCCAGGTCAGCGACGACGGTGCCGCGTCCGTCCTCGACAACAAATATCCCCAGGCCATCGATGCGACTGCGGCGGAGTTCGGGCTCACCTCGACCTCGCGTGGTGGTTTCTGGGGCAGTTCCTACACCAGCACAGCTGACACCGTGCGATTCCTGGCGGCGAAGAAGCGCACCGATCCGGCCAGCCCGGTACTGGCCTGGATGACCACGGCGGCACCTGTGGCACGCGACGGAATGGTTCAGGACTGGGGCACCGAGCAGTTGCCCGGCGTGATCGGCTCCAAATGGGGATGGGCCGACGACCGATCGAGTGTGGTCGCATCGGCGTCGATCGGCGATGATTTCGTGGTTGCATCCAATACATACGGATCGACCCGGTCCAATACCGACGACGTGTTGACAACGCTCGGCGGCGTCGAGTTGACGGCACCGCCCGCCCCCGCTCCTGTTCCGAACCTTCCCGCGATTCCCGGCCTGCCGTCGGTCGAAGA
Source organism: Rhodococcus sp. WWJCD1 (assembly GCF_002258735.1). Lineage (NCBI taxonomy): Bacteria > Bacillati > Actinomycetota > Actinomycetes > Mycobacteriales > Nocardiaceae > Rhodococcus > Rhodococcus sp. WWJCD1. Next base: position 153,875 of record NZ_NOXY01000025.1, on the reverse strand, counting down.
ACTGCTGCAGATGCTCGCACCTCGCTGACATGTTCGAATAACTTGTCGGACCCCTCCCCTACTCTGCGATTCACCGAAAAGTTCGGGAACCACACCGGGGGACGTGGAGGGGACGACGATGAGTCGTATCGATCTGGACAGTTTTTTCAAGTATTCACGCGCAAACACTGCTCGGGACAGTGCTGATCCGAACGAATTGCTCGACAGCGGAATCGGTTTCGCTCAATTGGGGTCGTCAACGAAGGACATGACCCAGCTGATCGCGGAACGCCTGTCCGCTGCGGAAGACATCAGCCGAACGTATTCAGTGCACGACCGAGCGGCAGGAATACTGGACAAAGCTCTCGACACGGCTTTCGAGAACGGTTGGCAGCCTGCCGAACTGGTGCACGTCACCCGTCAGAGCGCCGGAGACGACGGTGCTGTGGTCATGATCGAGGCAATCGGCGCTCACGCGGCGCGAAGTTCCGCCGACAGCATTGCTCCGGAATCCTGGCGAGATCAGTTGTCCGAGCTGAACGTCGAATCTGCAGGCGGCACCTCTGCCGACCGTCTTCGGCGGTGGCGTTCGTACAACCGGCGATCGTCGGCGCAGTCGTGGTACACCCTTCTGCTCGTACTCGGGTGCGCAACATGGTTGTTGCCCCTCGAGACACTACTGCCCCCTCCTACTCGATGGACATCACGCACCACGCCTGCCGGTCCGCGGCAGGCGGCGGACTCGAAGATGCTCGGCAAGATACGGGGATTACTGGCCAAGGCCGAGTCGACGCAATTCCCCGCTGAAGCCGAGGCCTTATCGGCCAAGGCCCAGGACCTGATGACGCGCTATGCGATCGACAGCGCGCTTCTCGATGCGGAGAACCCCCGCAGCTTGATCGACGATGTCATCAGTCGTCGCATCATGGTGAGCAATCCGTACTCGAAGGCCAAGTTGCTTCTGCTGCACAGCGTGTGCACGGCCAACGGTGCCAGAACAGTGTGGAAAAAGAAGTACTTGTTGGCCACCATGATCGGTCTGCCCGTCGATCTCGACCTGTGCGAGCTGCTGTACACCTCGTTGCTGGTCCAATCGGCCCGCGCGCTCGACGAGGCCGGCGAATCGGCGACCTCGCGGACTCGCAGCTTCCGTCACGCATTCTTGATCGCCTACGCCCACCGAGTCGGCGAACGATTGCACGACGCGCGCACGCGAGCGACTGCAGCGGCGACCCACCAACACGGATCGGCTCTGGTGCCGATCATGGCGGAGCGATCCGATGCCGTCGACCGCGCGTACGCTGCCCGCTACCCGTCGACGAAAACGATCACGTTCGGCAGCGACAATGCACAGGGGTGGCTTGCTGGCCGGGCCGCCGCCGAACGCGCCGACCTTACCGGTGGGCGCGAACGTATCGACAAATCCGATCTGGCTTCGTAGTGCGCGCTACATTGGCTGACATGACCGGTCTAGATACTCCGCTGACGCCACTTCGCTTCCTCGAACGCGCTGCGGAGGTCCATCCCCACAAGACCGCCGTGGAGGATGGTCCGCGCACCTTCACCTACGAACAGTTCGCCGCCGCCGTCACCCGGCTCGCGCATGCACTGCGCGCGTCGGGGGTCGGCCACGGAGACCGGGTGGCCTACATTGCCTCGAACTCGGCGGAGCTGTTGTTCGCGCATTACGCGGTGCCACTGGCCGGTGCCGTTCTGGTCGCGATCAACACCAGGCTCTCACCGGACGAAGTTCGCTACATCTGCGATCACTCCGGTTCGGTTCTGTTGGTGGGTGATTCGGCACTGCTGGCCGGCCTCGGAACAGATCCCATCGCAGATTCGGTCACCGAGATCGTCGAGACTCCCTCGGTGGACGGCACGTACGAGAAGCTGCCGCACACCACTCGATACGACGCATTCCTCGAACGGGGCACGGACGAACCGATGGAGTGGGAGGTCGACGACGAGACGTCGACCATCACGATCAACTACACCTCGGGCACCACCGGTCGACCCAAGGGCGTGATGTACACCCACCGCGGTGCCTACCTCAATTCCCTGGGAGAACTGCACCATCAGGGATTCGGCGTCGACACCCGCTATCTGTGGACTCTTCCGATGTTCCACTGCAACGGATGGTGCACCACGTGGGCGGTCACGGCCGCGTCCGGCACACACGTATGCCTTCGCGGAGTGCGCGGCGACGCCATCTGGTCGGCCATCGACAACGGTGTCGATCACCTTGCCGGTGCGCCGACCGTGCTGACCACTCTCGCCACTGCCGCAGAGGCCCATTCACTCGATCGACCTCTGACCATCGTTACAGCTGGAGCTCCTCCGAGCCCCACGATCATCTCCAAGATTCGAGCATTGGGAGCAACGCTCGTACATGTCTACGGCCTCACCGAAACCTACGGTCCCTATTCGGTGTGCGAGGCAAAGCAGGAGTGGCTCGAACTGGACGCCGACGAACAGGCTCGTCGTTTGGCCAGACAGGGAGTCGGCATGCTCACTGCGGACCGTCTGCGCGTGGTACGCGACAAGCCCGGTCCCGGTGGAGTGTTGATCGACGTCGAACCCGACGGCGGCGAAATGGGCGAGATCGTCATGCGCGGCAACAACGTCATGAAGGGGTACTACAACGACACCGCCGGAACGACACAGGCTTTCGCGGGCGGCTGGTTCCATTCCGGCGACCTCGGGGTGATGCATCCCGACGGCTACGTTCAGCTACTCGATCGCGCCAAGGACGTCGTCATTTCCGGCGGCGAGAACATCTCGACCATCGAGGTGGAGCAGGCGTTGGCGAGCCATCCTGCCGTCGCCGATGTTGCGGTCATCGGGGTGCCCGACGACAAGTGGGGAGAGCGACCGAAGGCGTTCGTGGTGTTGGTGCCCGGCGCGGACGCCTCGGAAGCCGAGCTCGTGGCGCACGTGAAATCGGCCATCGCGTCGTACAAGGCCCCGCGCAACGTCGAATTCATCGTCGAGCTGCCGAAGACTTCGACCGGCAAGATCAGGAAGAAGGAGCTGCGCGACGCCGAGTGGGGCACGTCCGCGTCGAAGATCAACGGATAGCCAACAAGGTCACGCCATCTGCACACCGGCGATTTCGGTGACGCCGCCCTTGCCGTCGAACGACAACTGCCGAAATGCCACCTTCTCGACGAAGAACCTGTCGTGACTCACCAGGATCACCGCGCCGGGAAACGCCATCAGTGCGCGTTCGAGCACCTGGGTGCTCTGCAGGTCGAGGTGGTTGGTGGGCTCGTCGAGCACGATGACGCCTGCGCCGAACAACAGACACTGCGCCAATGCAACTCGTGCCTTCTGCCCTCCGGACAGCACGCCGATCTTCGACTTGAGATCCATCTCGGAGAACTGCAACAACGTGAGAAAGCGGTGCACTTCCTTCTTCGTCGCCGTCAGAGCGAGACTGCCCGGCATTGCGTTCACCGAATGCGACACCGTGTCGTCGAGATCGAGATCGGCCAGCACCTGGTTGTAGTAGATGAACGACGGCGCTTTGGTCTTCCATTTGATCTTGCCGCTGTCCGGCTGCTCGGCACCGACGAGAATGTCGACGAGAGTGGTCTTTCCACATCCATTGGGTCCGGTGATGGCGATGCGATCACCGCGGTGCACGGTGAAGGAGATGTTGTCGAAGAGTCGTTGCTCCCCATAGCTTTTGGCGATCCCGTGGATCTCCGCCAGGTTGTCGTGCACATGCAGACCGCCGTAGATAGCGGTGACCACCGTGTCGACCGGCCGTGGACTCTTGCTCTTCTTGATGTTCGCCAGTCGACGCTTGAGCACCCCGCTGGGGTTCTTCACTGCTTCCTTGCGATCAGTGATCGCTTCTTGCTCGTAGGCCAGCAACTGTTGTTCGTTGCTGAACTCACGTTCGAGGTTCTTGAGTCGAAACTGCTTCTGCTGAACGTATTCCGAGTAGCTGCCATCGTACGTCTGCAGGTGATGGTTCTCGATTTCGACGATGCTGGTGACGACCTGCTCGAGGAATGCTCGGTCGTGCGAGACAACGAGAAGCGCGCCGCGGAAATCTCGTAGCCAACGTTCGAGCCACGCGATTCCGGCAACATCGAGGAAGTTCGTCGGCTCGTCGAGAAGCAGGACGTCCGGGGCCTCGATGAGGATCTTGGCCAACGCTGCGCGGTTGCGCCACCCACCGGACAGTCGATCGACAGGAAGCTCACGTCGTTCGGCGTTGAATCCGAGCATCGACAGCACCGTGTCGATCTGCTGGTGGTAGGTCCAACCGCCGCTGTTCTCCATGGCGTCGAGCAGTTCGGCTTGGCGGTCGACGAGCTTGTACATCTGCTTCTCGTCCAGGTCACCGCCCAATGCGGCCTCGACCTCGGCCAATTCGGTCTCGATCGCGTGGACAGCGCCGAACAGCGATTCGAGCTCCGCTTGGATGCTGCGATCGCCGTCCAGTTCGGAGAACTGCGAGAAGTATCCGATTCGTGCGCCCTCGGTGACGTCGACGGTTCCGGAATCGGGTGTCTCACGCCCGAGAAGAAGCTGCAGCAGGGTGGTCTTGCCCGTTCCGTTGCGGCCGATCAGCCCGATGCGATCACCGTCGGCGAGGCGAAAGAACACCTCGCGCAGCATCACCTTCTGGTCGTATCCCTTGGCAACGTCGTTCAAGCGAATCCAGCTCAACCGTTCACTTCTCCTGAAACACGGGTCCGCTGAGTCGTCGAACCGGGCTCGCTCACTCTAGCCGCGCGCAGCACCGTCCGATTTGCTGCTCATGTGGACTCCCACAACCACAGGTAGTAGTCGAGTCGTTCACGGTCGAGTTCGATGCCGTACGCGTCCAAGAATGCCTTGCAGTAGCTCCGGCCGTAGTTGTACTCGGTGCTCCAGATTGCCGGTGCCAGGTCTGCCCAACGATCGGCGACACCCATGCTGCCCATGTCGACGTGTGCTGCCCAGGATCCGTCGTCGGCGATCAGGGTATTCGGCATGCAGGCGTCGCCGTGGCACACCACGAGCCGATCGACCGACGGCGATTCCACCGGCAACTCGCGGTCACCGATACGAGTGGCCACCGACCAATCGAACGGGCACTGCGCGACGGGGAGTGCATCGTGAAAGGCACGAAGGCCGGTTGCCGCCGCTCGGACCGCGGCGGCCGGGTCCCCCATCCAGCGATCGGCGACGGCGTTCTCCCACGGCAGAGCCTCCGTAACCATCCAAGAACCCGTCGCGTCCGAACCGGTGTCGATTACCTTCGGAACCGGGCTGTACCGGATCGCCCAGTCCAGACGACGCCGCTCGTCTTCCAGGTCGACCGAGCTCTCGACCGGTGTCCATTTGACGTAGCGCGCCTCGCCGATACGAAAAGTCAACCCGCCCAGTTCATTCGACCACACAGGTTCGATGTCGTCAGGTCCCGCCAACTCTCGCACCACGGCCGGGACGGCGATATCGCCATCGGGCACGCTCATTTACCGGTGATGGTCGCGAGCGAATCGACGGGCGGGGACACGACGACGGGATCACGTCCGGACCACAGATCGAGAACTGCTTTGGGGCGCGCCAACAACTCTCGCGCGTAGTTCCGCACCACAGCCAACGTGTTGCAGTCGATGCAGTCGGCAGTCACGCCGTCGACCTCCAGATCCATGTCCTCGCACAGCGCCACGGCGCGCGAGACGTGAAGGGGCTGACTGATGATGAGTCCACGTTCGACGCCGAACGTCTCTTTCGCTCGAGCGCACGTGTCGTAGGTGTCGATGCCGTGGTCGTCGCCGATGATCACGGCGGGGTCGATGCCGTGCTCGATCAGATAGTCGGTCATGGCCTGTATTTCGTTGCCCGAGTTGCCGTCTGCATCACCGGAGACCAGGATCGCTTTGATCTTTCCGGCTTGCATCAGCGCGATCGCGGCGTCGAGGCGGCCGGCGAGAAATCGCATCGGCTTACCGTCGCGCACCTGCGCGCCGAGAACGATGGCCACGGGCGCGTCCGGTGCATCGTCGACGTCGTAGACCTTGCCAGCCGTCGCATACGCAACCCAACCGGCCGATGCCAGAACAACTGCCACCAGTGCTGCAACGAGGGCAGACACCGCCTGCAGGAGTCGCCGAACCAGTCCTCGGGGTTTTGCTTTCGTACTCATGGTCTCGTTTCGTCGGCGGCAGAGAACCCAACGTAGCCGATGAAAACGGCGCATCATCGACACCGCGGCGCACCCACATCGATTCCACAGTGAACCCTCAGAAGAACCCTGCCCCGCTGCCCCGGATGTCCGACGAGTACCGTCTTACCAGTGAATCCGCTGCTGACCTCTCGACGCTACGTCGACTTGCGTCTGCAAGCCAGCGCTACCTGTTGACGGTCCTCTAAACCTCAACCTCTCCGTCGGGCACGTCGGCCCGATGAGCATTCTGTCGCACACCTCTGTCGACACTTCTTCGTTTTCGAAAGGCATAACCATGTCTGCGCCCAGCGCTACCCGTACGCGCCGTGTCCCCACCTGGGCCACCGCGTTCGGTCCACAAATCGTTGCCGGTCTCGTGCTCGGTGTCGTATTCGGGCTGATCGCCCGATCCATGCCCGACGCGGCCGACGGCAACGAGAACTGGTTGGTCGGCACCCTCTCGACCATCGGTTCGAGCTACGTCAAGCTACTCACCGTCGCGGTCATTCCGCTGGTCTTCACGGCAATCGTCAGCTCCATCGCCAACCTCCGTGAAGTCACGAATGCCGCCCGCCTAGCCATTCAGACGCTGTGGTGGTTCGCCATCACGGCCTTCATCGCCGTCATCATCGGCATCGTCATCGGACTGGTCGCGCAGCCGGGGTCCCGCACCAGCGCGGGAGCGGATGCGGCCGAGGCTCCGTCCAGCGTCGGGTCATGGTGGTCGTTCCTGACCGGATTGGTGCCGAACAACTTCTTCGCTCTCGGTGCCAAAACCACGGTCGCCGAGAGCGGTACCGCAACCACATCGTTGAGCTTCAACATCTTGCAGTTGCTGGTGATCGCCGCTGCTATCGGCATCGCGGCACTCAAGGTCGGCAAGAAGGCCGAGCCCTTCCTCGCGTTCAACGCCTCGTTGCTGGCGATCGTGCAGAAGGTGCTGTGGTGGATCATTCGCCTGGCACCGATCGGCACCGCCGCCCTCATCGGCAACGCAGTCGCAACTTATGGCTGGGACGCGATCGGTTCGCTGGGCGTGTTCACCGTGTCGATCTACATCGGCCTGGCTGTGGTGTTCTTCGTCGTGTACCCGTTGATCGTTCGCGCCCATGGACTTTCGGTGCGCAACTTCTACTCGGGAGTGTGGCCGGCAACCCAGCTGGGCTTCGTGTCGCGCTCGTCGATCGGAACTCTCCCGCTCACCGAGCGTGTGACCGAACGCAACCTCGGCGTGCCGCGTGAGTACGCGTCGTTCGCGGTGCCACTCGGGGCGACGACGAAGATGGATGGTTGCGCGGCAATCTATCCCGCAATCGCAGCCCTCTTCGTGGCTCAGTTCTACGGCATCGACCTCACCATCACCGACTACCTGCTGATCATCGTGGTATCCGTGATCGGTTCTGCTGCAACAGCAGGAACGACAGGCGCGACGGTGATGCTCACCCTGACGCTGTCGACACTCGGGTTGCCTCTCGCAGGTGTCGGCCTGCTGCTCGCGGTGGAGCCGATCGTCGACATGGGCCGCACCGCGGTCAACGTGACCGGTCAGGCGCTGGTGCCGACCATCGTGGCCAAGCGCGAAGGAATCCTCGACCTGGAGCGCTACAACGCTCCGCGAAACGGCGATCCCTTCGTCGACGAGGAAGCAGAAGTGGAACTGGCTCGCTAGCAGCACGTTTCGAACGATCGATCCCGACGACCGAGCAACTGGGTCGTCGGGATTCTTCGTCTATCGCGGTGGCGACAGCGCTTCGACTGTAGCCGCGGTATCGGCATCCGTAGCCTCGACACTCGCGAAGTACTGTTGAAAAAACTCGCGCATCGTCTTGATGATCTCGATCTGCTGCTTGATCGCGAAGCGAGCGGAGCCTTCGTCTCCAGTGGCCAGCCGCGTGAACTTCGCTTGAAGCTGTTTGGCCGAGTCCAGGTCTCCCCAGGACTCAGGCCATGCGAGAGAAGCTGTCATTTCCAGCATGCGATCGAGCTTCGTTAGGTACTCGGCGCACGCAGCGTCGCACCGTTCTGCAACTCCTGATTCGACCTCGAGTTCGCCCGCCGCTGCTTGGTCCCGAAGACTGCGCCAGTGGTCTAGATTTCGATTCAAACCGTATGGCTCCAACGCAATCAGCACCCCTTCTGGTTCATTTCGGCAAATACGGTTCGAAATCGACGGCGTGCCGGTTGACCTCGGTGCAGGGTTCACCTTCTAGATCTCGAGAACCCTTCTTCTGCAGGTCGAGCACGATTAGACCGTCGCCTGTTCCGAGTGCAACTGCGCAACCTAGGGATTCCAATTCGTCTGCGTGCCGCAGCTGGACTGCGGTGCGACCCATGAGGCTCACGTCTGCACCGCGCACGAACGAAGGACTGAGCAGTAACTCATCAATGGACTCCAGTGACGACAACACTGCGACGTAATACCAGCTGTTGAGCGCGGTGCCATCCCAAGTACAGCCCTTCCATCCGGGATACGTCGTAATGCCCGCGAAGTCCGGCCTCTCCGTGCTCACGTCCAGCCCACTTGCTGTCACCGCAGATTTGGGGATAGTGCACGGATCGAATGGCTCTCTAGGTCCCGACGCCACGGTCGTCGATTCCGTCGACCAGTTTCCACTCGCGACAGGGCTCCCCTGCGTCGAGGCGGCGCAGCCCGTCAGCAACAGCGCCGAAGCGCAGGCTGCCGCAAGCAGATGCCTACCCGTTGACCGCATACGTTCGCCCTCTCGACACCGACGTCACTCGATGGTTGGACGCGACGCCGGCCCGATCGGTTCCCTAGACGGGCTGCGAGGTCCTGAGCTCCTGTGACTCGGCAGAAGCAAGACTCCTACGTTCGGCTGCCCGCACCCACAAGGTGAGCGAGATCAACGCGATCACTTCGGCGACGACGAGCACTCGCTCCACATAACCGAGGGTGACCACGCGATACCAGGGTCGCGATCCGGTGGCACCGACCGCGAGTGCGTACGCGATGGGCAACAGCGTCACGACCGACAGCATGCTCAGGCCCAGAGTGATTCGCGCACGGGCTGCCCACACGCCATCGCGAATCCAGGGCCGAGAGAACGCGAAGACTGCGACCGGGATGCTGACGAATGCCACGGCGGCACCGAGCCGGTGGATCGACCCGCCGAGGCTCAGTGACGCGTTGTTAGACCAATCCTGTTTCGGCACAGCGACGACGGCCACGAGCCCTACTGTCCAGAGCGTCAAGCAGATCGACGCGGCCGATGCGGGCCGAGTGAGGCGATACCGAAGCGCGGACGCAAGAGTGAGTACCGAGCCGAACGCGAGCAGGACGACCCCGATCGAGAACACCCACTGCTGCGCGCCGAGTCCGTATTCACTGATCGTGCGACGCAGATGCGATGGCGTCTGCCACGCGGTGTGGAGATCGAGAACCAGCACCACCAGCGCCCCCAACACGATCAACAGCGCGCCGATCTTTGCCGGTCGAATCTGCACGTTGCCTCCACTGTCCGGGACGGTGCCGATCACCGTCCGTAGTCCATGTTGCCCGAAGAATCGATCTGCCCTCTTGACCGAGGCTGCAACCTCGAATAACGTACAACCACATGGTTGTAGATCAGTTGAGTGATGCGGAGGTCGATCGCCTCTTCCAGGCGTTCGCAGACACGACACGTCGTGACATCGTCGCCAAGGTCACCGTGGGCGAACAGTCGGTCTCGGACTTGGCATCTCACTACGCCATGAGTTTTGCCGCAGTACAAAAACACGTCGCGGTCCTCGAACGTGCTGCCGTGATCACGAAGCACAAGCGTGGCAGGGAGCAGATCGTGAGAGTTCGATTGGACACCATCGCGAAAGCTCGTGAATTACTCGATACCTACGAGGAGATCTGGCGACGCAGGGTCGACCGGATCGACGACCTTCTGTCCACGGACGAGAAAGGCTGAATCATGCCGTTCATCAGCTCACACAAGGATGCGGAGAACTTGACCATGACCGTGGTCGCCGAGTTCGACGCGAAAGTCGAACGGGTCTGGCAGATTTGGGCAGATCCACGCCAGCTCGAAAAATGGTGGGGACCACCGACGTGGCCCGCGACATTCGACAGCCACGACTTCGTTCCGGGTGGCAGGGCGTCGTACTACATGACTGGGCCGGACGGCGAGAAGGCCGCCGGCTGGTGGCTTTTCACCGATATCTCCGCGCCGACGACGCTCTCGTTCGACGACGGATTCGCCGACGACTCGGGCAATCCGTCGTCGACGATGCCCGTCACCCACGCCATCGCGACCCTCGAAGACGTTGACGGTCGGACACGAATGATTATTCGCTCCCGTTTCGACTCCCTCGAGCAACTCGAGCAACTCGTCGAGATGGGCATGGACGAAGGTATGGCCCTCGCACTGGGCCAGATCGACGCCATTGTCGCCAACTGATCGTGGTGCGCGGAAACTCGGCCTCTGCGACGAGTTTTCGTGCACATGCGGCGAAGCCGCTCAACTCACCCCGTCACCTCGACCGGAATCGCTCCGATTGTCTCGACGGAGGATCCGTTCCACTGGTAGCGCACCAAGGCTGGCCCACCACCCGGGGAGATGGCGTCGTCACCTGGGACTCGCCAGCGGTACGCGATGGTGACGAAGTCGTAGCCGGAGTCCGCGACACTCATGTTCGGATACGGAACGTCATTGGCCTTGCCCAAATACTGGCCGTCGTGAAAGAAGAGCAAATACGACGGGTCGTCATACATGTTGCGGCTTTCGGGTCGCGTCAGAAAGGTGACCAGAGGTAAGCACGGGTATGAGCTCGTGCTGTCGACCCAACCTCTGCCCTCAAAGGGTGGGAGCGATACAAGAGCCGCATCTCGCGCCGAGTTCTCCACGCACACCGACCCGGTCGCCGGATCCACGTTGCCAGCGGGTGCAGGAACGGGTGCAGGCCCGGGCGCTGGAACGGGTGCAGGCCCTGGCGCAGGACTGGGAGCCGGGTTCGCGCGGGGCGGGTTCAGCACTTCCGGCGGCAACTGGTCGAGCATGTCGACCGACGACCCGTTCCACCGGTATCGCACGAGCGCGGGTCCGCCCGTCGGATTCGCGTTCGCATCACCAGGGTTGGTCCACTTGTACGACACCGCGACGGTGTCGGAGAGCTGATCGACCACGGTCGTGAACGCGTACTGCTCGGCCGTTGCGGTTCCGAGATAGGTGTTGTCGTGGAAGAACAGCACGGTTTCCGGGCTGCTGCTGGTTGCATCCGCGATGCGCGCGGTGGCCCAGGCCAGCGTTGCGCAGGGGTCGCCTCGCTCGTCGAGTTGCCAAGCGCTGGCCATGAACGGGGTGAGACCACCGATCGCGTCCTGAACTACGGAGTCTTCGAGACAGGTGGACGACCCTCCTCCGACAGGCGCGCCCGGAGTTGTCGATGATCCCGGTGAGGTCGTCGGGGCGGCGGAGGAGGTGGGTGTCGCTGCTGTTCCGGACCCGGGAATGCCGGCCGCTGGGGTGCCCGAGTCAGGACTCGAACACCCACTCACGATCAATGCGACGACGGCCAGCCCCGCACACACTCGAAGTTTCATACCCGGGTGTCGAGCGTCACGAACCGACCGTTACTTCAGATCACGATCCTTCACCGAGTCGAGATCCAATCGAGTCGTATCCGCTACCGGTGAGTGCTGCCGACCAACGCTCGACTGCTCCCCCACAGGGCGAAGCCGAGCAACAGGAAGCCGGGCAAAATTGCACCGATCGCGTCGATAGAGCTGTCGGCGGCACCCGCAGCGGCGAGAATCAGGGCGAGTACGCCGAGCGCGGTCAACGCCACGCCGAGGCCGGTGAAGAAACGCAGCCTCCACACCAGCGCGAGGGCGACGAAATGCACGCCGACCACCGTCGAAATCCACGCAACCGCAGCCTGCGGTGCATCGAGTGGACCGTTGATGATCGCGAGACCGCCGAAGATTGCAACCACCTCGACGGCGACCACGACCCAGTACCCGCGGCCGAAGCCGCCGCGGGCACCGTCCTCCGGAGCGGGGGCCGGCTGGACTCGCCACACCGCGAGAAGCACGACGACCAACGCCGCCGCTGCGACGACACGCAGCCCGATGGTCAAGGTCGTCGGAAACGTATCCGAATTGACGAAGACGAAGACCAATCCGAAAACGGCTCCGATGATCGAGCCGATTTTTTCGGGAGCCATGCGTGCTCTGGGTTTCACGTGGCCCACCGTCGCACAGTTTCACCGCGTGTACAGCGAATCTGGCCGATCGATCGTCGTGCGCGGAACCTCGGTGTCTGTTACGACTTTCCGTGCACGTGCGGCGACGCCGCTCTACTCCGGAACAGAGCTGACAGTGAACGGCTCGACGGGTTCTCCCCCACGCTTGTCGAACTGGCTGTTCACCACCAGCAATCGATCATCCACTGCCGCAACGGTTGTGGGGTAGGCAAACGATGCGTCGGTGATTTCGCCGGTGACCGCGCCGGTTCTGCCGTCATCATCGAGGTCGACCTTCGCGATCAGACCGTCGCGATTTCGGACGACGTACAGCGTGTCGTCGTCCATCTCCATCCCGTCGCCGTTCACGAGCGTCGCTCCGCCGAGATCGACCTGGGTGACCTCCTTGGAGATCTTGTCGATGCGATACAGGTTGCCGGTGCTCGACTGCACGACGATCAACGCCGATTCGTCGTCGTTCTCGACGATGCCGTTCGCATTGAAGCCCTCTCCGTATGCAAACGGGGTGCCGTCGAAGCTCACGAATGTCTCCAGCGGACCGTCCTGCGTCCCAGCCACAATCTGATCGAAGGGAATGCGGTACAGCGCCGGGCTGCGTGAGTCCGTCACAAAGGCATCGCCGTTGTCGGCAATCGCAACGTCGTTGAGGAACGTCGCGTCGGTGCCGAGACCGTTGGTGAACGTGGCCACCAGATCACCGGAGTTGGCGTCGTACACCCACACCTTGCCTGTCGCTCCACCGGCGATCACCAAGTAGTCGGGCCGATCGTCGTCATCGGTGACATCAATGCCGGCAGCGCCGGTGCGTCCGTCGGCTCCGCCGGGCAAGAACACAGAAACATCCGGGGATCCGACGGTTCCGCGGAACACTGCGCCGTCGGAGGTGGACGTCACGTAGAACGTGTCGTCCGCTGCGGTGATGCCTTCGGGGAACACTCCGGTTCCGGGCAGGCTGTAGACCATTGCAGAGCTCGAACTCGGTGACGTCGACGCCGACTCCGATGCCGACGCGGCAGAATTGCTTGGGGTGCTCGGTGCCGGCTCCACCGAATCAGAGGACCCGCAGGCACTCAGCAGCAGTGTGGCGACGGCAACAGCAGGGACTACTCGAGAGACTCGGTTCACATCATCGAGTGTTCCATATGTCTCAATTTGCAGGCATTTCTCCTGGTGAGCAGATTTCTGGTCCGTCCGTTTCGTACAGTCGTTGTCATGAGTGACCTCTCACCCCTCGCCGCAGCCGACAGCGACCTCGGAGGGATCGCCGGATGGGCAGTGGGTCTGATGGAGGCCATCGGTGGCCCCGGCGCAGGAATCGCGGTGGCCGCCGAGAACTTCTTCCCGCCGCTACCCAGCGAGATCATCCTGCCGCTGGCGGGCTTCACCGCATCGCAGGGCGGCATGACTCTGTTCGGTGCATTGTTCTGGACCACGGCCGGCTCGGTCGTCGGTGCGTTGGTTCTGTACTGGCTCGGCATCAAGCTCGGACGTGACCGGATGTACGCCATCGTCGAGAAGATGCCGTTCGTCGGAACCGAGGATCTGACCAAAGCGGAGGACTGGTTCACCCGTCACGGTCGGTCGGCGGTGTTCTTCGGCCGCATGATCCCGGTAGTCCGCTCGGGCATTTCCATTCCGGCCGGAGTATCACGGATGCCGATCCTGCAGTTCACGCTGTATACGACTCTGGGCAGCCTGATCTGGAACTCGATCTTCGTTCTCGCCGGTTACTTCCTCGGCGAGAACTGGCACTACGTGGAGAACTACGCCTCGGTATTCCAGTACATCGTCATCGGCATCGTTGTGGCGTTGATCGCGTGGTTCGTGGTGAAGAAAATGAAGTCCAGGCGCGTCGAGGTTCGGTAGACCCTCACAGGTCTTCGATGTCGATGAAACCGTCCTGCAGAGCACGGGCAAGCAACGTCGCTTTGGTGGGTGCGCTGCGCCCCACCGCGGAATACTTGGCTCGGATCCGGGACAAGTGGGTGTTCACGGTCCCCATCGCCAAATAGAGCGAGCGCGATGCCTCCGCTTTCGAGTCCGAGATGAGCCATGCGGTGAGTACTTCGATTTCACGAGCGCTGAGCCGTGGATCGGGGGCATCGCCGATGCGGATGTCGAGAACTGTCATGGAGATCCTTGATTTCGGGCACCACCGCTGTCCCGGCGGTGCGATACGGCCAATGACACCGCACTCGCTCCGTGGCGTCACTCCGACGAATGACCGAGGTAGCTCTCAACCGAGAGTGAATACTGTCACCGGCACCGTCGCGGTCGGCCTCACCTCGGTAAAGTCCGTCCCCATGAACGAGCTCGACGCCACTGCCACCCATTTTGTCGAAGCAGCTGTCACATTGTTGGTCGCAGATCCGCGAAGGATTCTCGAACGCGGTGTGCGCGTCGAGGACGTCGTCCACGCATCCGACTCGTCGACAGCGACGTTCTTCCGGAAGTTCAGCACCAAGGCCGACTTTCTCGACAAGGTGGTCGAGCATCTGTCCCGCACGCCACTGCCCACCGACGTTCACGAGACTGTTCGCACGAAGGCGACCGACAGCGGTGCATCGATTCGCGCGACAGTGTCGGCGCTCGTTGCGCTTTACTTTCCGGCACTCGTCGACCGGAACAGAGTCACCGAGTCACTTCTCGACCACGTTTTCAGCGGGCCTTCTTCTCTGACACTCGCCAGCGCTTACCGCGTCCGAGACGAAGCCGTACTGGACGCATTCGAGGCACTGTTCGACCCCGACGGTGGGGCCTTTCGCCGTCCCTTCACGGCCCGATCGTTCGCAGTGACGGTCAACGCCATCATCGACGGCTTTCGCATCCGCAGTCAGGTGGGCGACAAATCCGTATCGGCCGATGTGCTGTCCGACGCGGTACTTGCCTTCCTCGGGGCCGTCGTCGACACGTCGGGACAGCATCAGCACCTCGATGACGTCGTGGGGGAAGTCGGTGTACCGGTCGAGGACCGCCCACTTCCTCGCGATCCGCGCGCCGCGATCGTCACCGCTGCGCGCGACGAGTTCGGAAAGCGCGGCTACTTCATGACGCGTATGGACGACGTCGCCGACATCGCAGGAGTGCCGAGGGCGGCCTGCAGGACTCTGTTTCCAACCAAGCCGTCCGTCATCGTGGCAGCACTGCAGAGTCGAGTCGATCGTCTTCGCGAGTCGGTAGCCGACGACCAGTTACTGGGCCTGGACGAGCTCACGATTCTGCGACATCACATGCTGCGGTGCGCGCAGCTCGCCGCCGACGAACTCGAATTCATGGACGCTCTTCTCGTCGCCGTCGCACACGACACGTACGGCGAGCCGGAGGGATTGATCTCGATCAAGGAGAAGCTCAACCTGCCGGCGATCATTGCACCGGTCATCGCTCGGGGTCAGGACAGCGGGATCTTCCGAAAGAGCTCGAGCCCAGTCGATCTCGCAGCAGGCATCACCAATACTCTGCTGATGCGGTGCTTCACACGACGACAGAACAGCCCTCAGGACAATGCGAACTTCGTCGCTGAACTTCTCCTCGACGGCCTCGGTGTGCACTGAGCATCGACCGACTGCGTGTCATCGGACCCGCCGGATTCCGTCGGCGAAGCGGTCCAGCGCAGCGAGAATCTCATCCGCCTGCCAGACCCTGTTTCGTCGCCCCTTCGATGTCTGGTGAAGTATGACTGCCTCGGCCAGCTTGTCGATCGCTCGCTGAGCCGCAATCTCACTGACTCCGAATGCGCTTCGCACATAGGCGTTGTCGACAACCGGCTGCGCCACCAGCGCGTCGACGAGCTTCCAGACGACCGAGTCGCTGCGAGCCACGATGCGCTCGATGTATTCGGCCCGAACGGCGGCCAGATCGTCGACCAACCGTCGCCCACCGGTGACGGCATGAAAGGTCGCCGCGGTGAGACTACGAACGATTGCCTCCACATCTCCCCTCCGATAGGCGTCGAAGCTCTCGAAATAGCTGGCGGTATCGGTCAGCAATCCGGCCGACAGCGGAACCGTCACTCGCTCGGTCACCTCGGCCCTCCGGAGCATTCCGTGGATGATCGCGCGGCCGGTGCGACCGTTTCCGTCCGTGAACGGGTGGAGCGTCTCGAATTGCGCGTGTGTGACTGCTACATGAGGGATGACCGGGAGGTCCGAGCGAGCCGCGAACTCGAAGAGATCGTCCAGCGCGTCCGGCAACCGATCGTGATGCGGCGGTACGAATGCCGCGCGCTGCGGGCCGATGTCCGATCCGCCGATCCACACCTGTTGTGTGCGCCATCGGTCGGGCTGAGGGTCGCCACTCGGCTCCATCAGCGCATGGTGCATGGCCAGAACACTCGATGCGTCGATGGACGTACCCACCTCGAGAGCAGCTTCCATCGCGCGGACGTTTCCCGACACGATCGATGCATTCCGTGTTGTGGGCGAACCCAATTCGGCGAGTGCGAGCGCCCTGGCTCCCACGGTCAGATTCTCGATCTGCGAGGACGCTGAGCTTTCCGTTCGCAGCAGAATCGAACTCATCGGTGCAAGCTCGACCGATGAACCGAGTTGCATCGAGGCGTACTGGTCGAAGCGGACGATTTCACGGAGAGCGTCCTCCGATTCCGCAAGCAGCTGCGCGGGCAACACCAAATCCGCATCCGCGATACGCGCCGGCACGCACGCGCGATAGTCACCCTGATGCAGCCCACGCTGGGCGCGCGAGGTGTAGGTATCGAACACCTGCCATGGTCGACGCTCGAATTCGACCGCAGGCCATCGGCTCGCGTCCTGATCATCCGTCATCGATGGACCATACCAAACCTTACTGATTTAAAGTTTGGTATGGTAGTTGATACCAACGTCAGCGCTGCCCGGAATCCCCGAGCTTTTCTGCCGCCTCGCGCAATTGCACTCCGATGCGATCGGTCGCCTCGTCGAACAGGTCACGCGCTGCACTGAGATTCAAGGACGCCAGCTCATCGCTCTCGCGCTCCTCGAGTTCGGCGAAGTCCGGAGAGCCGTGATGCTCTATCCACCGCATCTTCTCGAGTTCCTTCTCGATATCCATCAGTCCGTCCAGATACGAGCGCAGGGCAGTCAATCGCAGTATCAGGGTGCGCTGGCGATCGGCGAGTGCTTCGGTGCGTCGGGCGTACATCGCCTGTACCTCGGCATCTTTGGCGAGATGACCCGACGGTGGGCCACCGAGACGATCGAAGGCAGCCTGGAGCAGCCCTGCACTGCGCGCTACCGAGGCCACTTCCGCAGACAGGTCGATGCGCACTATCCGATGCGCTACGTCATCCGCCGTCCACGCCGCCAGGCCTTCGATAGCAGTGGCCAGAGCGGCGACGACGTAGACGACACTGCCGGTGACCGTCTTACGGAGGCTCTCGAGTTCGGCGATCTCGGCCTGGCCTCGACTTGCCGGCTCCCGATCTACGACCTTGCGCACTCTGTCGAGCCTGGTCGCAGTCGGGGGATCATGCAGAGTCGAGGTGGCAGCAAGACGCCAGGAGGTGAGTGCATCTCGGACGAAGTGGCCATGCGCACCGCGCCACGCGGGTTTGCCGAGATCGACCAATGCGCCGTCGATCGCGCGCTGATCCTTCGACCGCCGATCGAACGGATTCCATCCCATGTCCACTCCCCACGCAGTCAGTCCTTCGGAATACGGTAACGACTACCCATGAACGCGAAGGCCGCATATCCCAGAATCACCACCACATAAAGCACAGTCGGCACCACGAACACCCACGCGCTCACCGACGCACCTGTGGTCGTGCCCGCAACGACGCAGATCCAGGCGAACAGCAGTGCGGTGACGACTCCGATCCAGTCGAGGTCCTCGGACATCTTGCGGTTCAGTTCGGGTCGATTCTCGGGGGAAGTCCAGTACTCGTGCAGTCGTCGACTCGGCAGATTCACCATCTGAGCCGGAAGCTTGGGCAGCCACCAACCGACGCTGACGAACAACCCGATCATGACGAACCCGGTACCGCCCATCGTGAGGAGGAACGACAGCTTCGAGTCCATCCGATCCACCTGCCCGGAACCGTCGAAGTGTGCGGGTACCTCGTCGCCCGCGGTGACGGCGACCCACACGAGGCTACCGATGAAGACGAGACTGGACAGCAGTAAGGCAACGCGCGAAAGCTTCATCCCAGTTCACTTTAATGCCTCCGGCAGTGGTGTGATGCTGAGCCTCTGGGTCGCTCCGCAGGCTATGCTCCTGTGCCACAGAAAGCACCTATCAGCACCACTGCCGGAGGCACCGATGCCCAACAACGAGTTCGGGGACTTCCAGACCCCGATCGAGTTGGCGCGCGCGTTGGTCAACACTTTGCCTCGTCGCAAATGGACCCGTGTTCTCGAACCCACCTGTGGTGTCGGGAACTTCCTGTCGGTGATGGCCCGGAGTCACCCCGAAGCAGAGCGAGTCGGGATCGAGGTGCAGCCCGAGTATGCCTCGTATGCATCACAATTCGGCAGGGTTGTCACTGCGTCGATTTTCGACTTCGATCTGGCGTGTGATGTCGACTGGACATCGGGGCCAGGCCCGACTCTCGTCATCGGAAACCCACCGTGGGTGACCAACTCTCAACTATCGGTGCTCGATTCTGCCAATCGTCCTAACCGCGCGAACACCAAGAACGCCCGCGGAATCGACGCGATCACCGGCAGTTCGAATTTCGATATCGCAGAATACATCTGGATCAAACTCCTCACCGAGTTCAGCGATAGACCGGTGACCATCGCGATGATCTGCAAGACCCAGGTCGCGCGCAATGTTCTGCTGCACAGCGCACAGCAGCAGCTTCCGGTGACCGGAGCGAGTCTACGAATGATCGATGCGAAGAAGTGGTTCGACGCGGGGGTCGATGCCTGCTGGTTCACTGTGGAGCTCGGGCCGGGCAAGGCCGACTACACCGCGCAGACATATCCGAGCATCGATGCGTCACAACCCGACAACAGAATCGGGGTCGTCGACGGTCAACTCGTCGCGAACGTCGAAGCGTATGAGCGCAGCAAGCAATTCGACGGTGCCAGCCCTCTCACCTGGCGGCAGGGCATCAAGCACGACGCCGCCGCAGTGATGGAGCTGATCGAAAACAACGGTCCTCGAACCAAACTGGGAATCGGCGTCGACGTCGAACCCGACTACCTGTTCCCACTGTTCAAGTGCACCGATGTCTACCGCGACAAGCTGGACTCGGCGTCCAAGTGGATGATCGTGCCGCAGTCGCATACCGGTGACGACACCGAGCTACTTGCGTCGACTGCACCGAAGCTGTGGAAGTACTTGACCGACAACGCCGATGCGCTCGACGGAAGGAAGTCGTCGATCTACCGCAACAGGGCCCGCTTCTGCATCTTCGGTGTCGGCCCGTACACGTTCGCTCCCTACAAGATTGCGATTTCCGGGTTCCACAAGATTCCACAATTCAGGATGGTCGGCCCTTACGACGGCAAACCAGCGGTGTTCGATGACGCCACGTACCTACTCCCTTTCGAGGACCCTGCATCATGTGCAGTCGCCCACGCGCTGTTGACCGGACCGGAAGCGACTGATCTCATTGCGGCCCTGGCATTCTGGGACAGCAAACGGCCGGTGACGAAGAAGCTCCTTCAACGCATCGACCTCTCGGCCATCGCTCGCGAAACCGACAAGGACACAGTGCGATCTCGAGCCCTGACTGTGCACCCGAACGGCAGCGCGGTCGATCAGGCCATGGATGCCTTCACAGATCGGTCTTGATCGTCTCGGCCAGTCGGTCGAGGTATTCGGCGTTGCGTTTGTAGTGCACCCACGGCCCGATTTTGGTGCTCGTCACCAGGTGGGCGCGTTGCAGTACCGCCATGTATTGCGAGGCCGTCGATTGTGAGACACCCGCTCTGGATTGAATGTGCTTGAGGCACACCCCTACCTGTTCGGCCGGTTCGAGCTGCGGCGGAAAATCGCTCGGGTCCTTGAGCCATTGCATGATCGCCAGTCGCGCGGGATTACTGAGGGCACCGAACACTGCCGCAAGCTCCGCGGGGTCCAGTTCGTCAGCCACCCTCGAAGCGTACTCCAATATCGCAATATCCCGATCTGTGGTCTACTTGCACGGACATCGTAATATCGCGATATCCAGATAGGAGTAGCTCATGCAGCGAGCAGTAGTCGTGGGGGCCAACGGAGTGATCGGCGGAGATCTCGTCGCCCACCTGCAGCGAAGCGGAGATTGGGACATCATCGGCCTATCACGCCGCGGAGGTGTTGACAGCGAACACGTCCAGCACATTGCGGTGGATCTGCTCGATGGTGAGGAGACTCGACGCCAGCTCTCGGACCTGACGGACATCACGCACATCTTCTACGCCGCGTATCAGGAACGCCCCACGTGGGCCGAGCTCGTGCCTCCCAATCTGGAGATGCTCGTCAACGTGGTCACGACGATCGAGGACAGCTCTCCGAATCTGGAACACGTCAGCCTGATGCAGGGATACAAGGTGTACGGCGCGCATCTGGGCCCATTCAAAACGCCTGCCCGCGAATCCGATCCACCGCATATGCCGCCCGAGTTCAACGTCGACCAACAGCACTTCCTCGAGACCCGTCAGGTCGGCAAGAGGTGGACCTGGTCGGCTATCCGGCCATCCGTGGTGTGCGGGGTGGCGCTGGGGAATCCGATGAATCTGGCAACCGTCATCGCTGTGTACGCAACCATGTGCAAGAAGCTGGGTGTACCGATGCGATTCCCGGGCAAACCCGGTGCTTTCGGATCGTTGTTGGAAATGACCGATGCGTCGCTGCTCGCCGAAGCGACGGTCTGGGCCGCGACCACTCCCGACTGCGCGAACCAGGCGTTCAACATCACCAATGGAGACCTCTTCCGCTGGAACGACATGTGGCCTCGCATCGCAGGCCTGTTCGGTGTGGATACCGCCACCCCACTGCCGATGTCGTTGGCCGATGTGATGGCCGACAAAGAGTCGCTGTGGAATTCGATCGTTGCCGAGCACGATCTGAAGCCCACTCCCTACCGCGATGTATCTTCCTGGGCTTTCGGTGATTTCGTATTTTCCTGGGATTACGACGTCATCTCCGACGGTTCCAAGGCGCGCCGCATGGGCTTTCATCGTTTCGTCGACACCGAGGCGATGTTCGCCGGAATAGTCGCCGATCTGAGGAGACAACGCATCATCCCGTGACCACACGCGGGTCCAGATTCCGCACCCAGATGGCACCGGCCGCATAGGCTGCCAGTGTCGGTACGGGATGAGGAGATCGCCATGTCAGTGAAGTCCGAATCGACGTCCACTCGGCACGTGATGCCCAAGAAGCAATTGCTGGCAGTCAGTATCGGCAACGCGGTGGAGTGGTACGACTGGACTGTTTACGCGACGTTCTCGATCTACTTCGCCACTCAGATCTTCTCCGGCGACAACCCGGCTCTCGCGCTACTGAGCACCCTGGCCACGTACTCGGTGGCATTCTTTTTCCGGCCTCTCGGCGGATTGTTGATCGGACGCTTCTCCGATCTGAAGGGGCGACGCCAGGCGATGATCCTGACGATCGCGATGATGTCGGGTGGATCGTTCGCGATCGCCGTGCTTCCCACGTTCGCTGTCGCAGGCTGGCTTGCTCCGATTCTGCTGTTGCTGGCCCGGATCGTGCAGGGCATGTCGATGGGCGGTGAGGTCTCCAATGCGTCGGCCTACCTCGCCGAGATCGCCCCGAATGACAGACGGGGCCGCTACTCGTCCTTCTACTACATCTCCACCGGCACAGCCATTCTCCTCGCCTCGCTGCTCGGCGCGTACCTCACCTTCGCGCTCGACGACGCCCAGCTGAACTCGTGGGGCTGGCGCGTGCCGTTCCTCATCGGCGGACTGCTGGGAATGGTGGGGCTATGGATGCGCCGCGGTATGGCCGAAGCCGACAATCAGGAGCGCAACGCCGTGAAGGCGAAGGCTGTGCGAAACCCGTTGTGGATGACCATGAAGCACCATCCTCGTGCTGTTCTTCAGGTCGTGGGATTCGTTCTCCTCGCAACCCTCGCCTATTACACGTTCTTCTCCGCGATGACGCCGTACGCCGTCAAGCAACGCGGAGCGGACGCCAACGACGTGTTCGTGGCCTTGTCGATCGCGACAGCGATGTTCGTCGCGTTGCAGTACCCCATGGGCGCTCTGGCGGACCGTATCGGCCGCAAGCCGCAATTGCTCACCTACGCTGCACTGTTCGCGATTCTGATCATCCCGCTCTCCAAGCTGATCGGGCCGTCGTTCGTCAAGCTGCTGATCGTCTTCTGCGTCGGCCTGCTGCTGTTCGCGATGTGCTCGGCCATCATTCCTGCCGTTCTGGCCGAGGCCTTCCCGGCAGAGCTTCGAGGTGTCGGTATCGGAGCTTGGTACAACCTCACCGTTGCGCTGTTCGGCGGCACCGCTCCCCTACTGGTCAACGCATTGTCCGACGCAGGCCACGCCGACTGGTTCTTCTACTATCTCGCGGCAGCCGCTGTGATCTCGTTCCTGACGATGGTGTGGATGCCGGAAAAGCGCGGCCAGGACCTGGACTGAATGCCGGCGACACTACGATCGGATGGCACACACCGTCCGAGGCAGTAGGAGAACCATGCATCCGTTCGACGAGGCAGTCGCGCTCGACGTGGTCGGCGACGGCACCTACAACGGAAAGACGTCGCCGCCGTACAACAACATGGTCGGCCCGTTCGGTGGCGTCACCGCGGCGACGTTCATCCGGGCCATCGAACTGCACCCGGAACGCCTGGGAACGCCGGTCTCACTGACTGTGAATTTCGCCGGACCGGTTGCCGAGGGTGATTTCGAGATCTCCGCCCGCCCGGTGCGGACCAACCGAAGCAACCAGCACTGGTATCTCGAACTGACGCAGAACGGTGCGGTGGCCACGACCGCAACAGCGGTGTTCGGTGCGCGACGTGACACCTGGGACAACATCGAGGCAACGGCCCCGACCGTTCCCTCCCCCAACGACACGAAGCAGGGCGGGTTTCCCGATGCCATCGCGTGGGCTCGGAACTACGAGATGCGGTTCGTGGCAGGCGCACTGAGCGATCAGGAATCCGCAGACTCGACGGAAACCTTGTGGATCCGCGATACCCCGCCGCGGCCCCTGGACTTCGCAGCCCTGACCTCGCTCAGCGATGTGTTCTATCCGCGGATCTTCCAGCGGCTGGGCACGTACGTTCCGGCGGGCACCATTTCCCTGACGACCCACTACTTCGCGACGCCCGAGGATCTCGAGCAGCACGCCGACGGATACATCCTCGGCACCGCACGAGCGCGCCGCTTCCACCAGGGCTACTTCGACCAAACTGCGGAATTGTGGACCGAGGGCGGGAGTCTGTTGGCCACCAGCCACCAGGTGGTCTACTACAAGGTCTGACCAGCCGACGACTGCTCCAGCACCCGGCGCACAGCACCGCGCGCACCGCTGTCCTGCAGCGAACGCTTGGCTCGCTGGTATGCACCTCGTAGTCTCGGGCTGCCCGCAAGATCCCCGAACACTGCCCGGTTGGTCAGAAACGCTCCGGGGTTGTCGTGGTCTTCCCACGACAGTCGTTGCAGTCGTTCGGAATCGGCATCGACCATCGGAACGTCCCCGCGCTCGTGGACTCCGCACCACGCGGCGAGGACCAGGGCGGCATGATCGACGGATCGGTCCTCGGCAAGGCGGTCTCGGATCACCGGCAGAACGAATTTCGGGATTCGGACAGATGCGTCGACGATCTGACGTTCGAGGGTGTCACGAACCGCCAGACTCGAAAACCGTTGCAGCAGTTGCTCGATGTACTCACCCAGGTCGATTCCCGGTACCGGTGCCAGCGTCGGGGCAGCCTCGGCCCGCATGTACGACGCGACGAATTCGCGCAGGTCAGGACTGGCCATGACCTCGTGCACATGGGTGTAACCGGCGAGGATGCCGAGGTAGCTCATGGCCTGATGAGAACCGTTGAGCAGGCGCAGTTTCATGTGCTCGTAGGGGGCGACGTCGGTCACGAGTTGCACGCCGACGTCGGCGAAGGGCGGTCGCCCGAACGAGAATGAGTCTTCGAGTACCCACTGGGAGAACGATTCCGACTGGACCGGCCAGCGGTCGTCGATGCCGAAGTCACGTCGCAGGTCGTCGACGACAGTGGGCGTCGTGGCCGGGGTGATGCGGTCGACCATCGAATTGGGGAACGCGGCTGTGGCGTCGATCCAGTCGGCCAGATCGCTGTCGTGGTGGCGCGCGAAGGACGTCAGCGCGGTGCGAGTGACCGTTCCGTTGTGGACGATATTGTCGCAGGACATCACAGTGAACGGCGGGATTCCATGGAAGCGACGGGTGGCGAGAGCAACGGTGAGGAAACCGAAGACACTCGACGGCGTGGAGAGGTCCTCGAGATCGGCGAGCACCGCGGGATCGGTCGGCTCGAACACCCCGGTCACATCGTTCACGCCGTAGCCGGCCTCGGTGATGGTCAGCGACACGATCATCGTGGCGGGTGAGCTGAGCACGTCGAGCACCCCCTGCGGATCCTCGGGTGCGAAAACGAAATCCGCGACCGAACCGACAACCTGCGCATCGCGTCGGCCATCGGGGTCCACGGTCACGACCGTGTAGAGATGATCCTGAGCGTCGAGGACCTCCCCGATTCGCTTGTCTCCCGGCAGGACTCCCACTCCGCACAGCGCCCAGTCGAGATGACCGGCGGAGAGCAGGCGATCGAAATAGACGGCCTGGTGCGCGCGGTGAAACGCACCGACCCCGAAATGCAGCACACCGCAGTGCAGTTCGTCCGCGTCGTACTCGGGCTTCGCTACGCCCGCAGGCAGATCATTCGATGTGGTGCGACGAAGCTCGATCATGACAGGTCCTCGGGGTCGGATGAACGTGGTGAGCGGTGGCGCTCCCGGGCATGTTCTGCCACCAGGAGCACCACCGCAGTTCAAGGCGTCAAACGTCAGGGATCAGCAGGACGACTTGTAGACGTACTGCGCGCCCTCGCCGTCGATGTTGTCGGCGGTGATGACGTGGAAGCCGGTCGAGATCTCGGCGGTCACCGGCTGGTCGTTGATTGCGGCCATGGCCTGCGCGACGCCGTCCGTTCCGATGGTGTCGGGCTGCTGCGCGATCAGAGCCTGGACTGTTCCCTCACGAAGCTGCTTCACCTGTGCGGGGCCTGCGTCGAAGCCGATGATCTTGACCTGATCCTGCTTGCCCGCCTGCCGAACTCCGGTCGCGGTGCCCTCGGCTGCGAACGTGTTCGCGGCGAAGATACCGGTGATGTCGGGGTCCTTGGCCAGGGCGGCAGAGACGAGACGAGCAGCTTCGGCCGGGTCGTTGTGGCTGTACTGCACGCCGAGGTAGTCGAAGGCAGGGTTGGCACCGACGGCTTCCTCGAAGCCCTCCACACGGGCGTCGGCGGTGGATACACCGGGATCGGTGGAGATGACGAGCACCTTGCCGCCGGCCGGGCTGAGACGCTCGATCGCGTTGAACGCCTCTGCCCCACCGCCCTTGTTGTCGGACGAGATGGAGGAGACCGCGATGGACGGGTCTTCCAGGGTGGTGTCGACGAGGACGACCTTGATGCCCGCTTTGGAGGCTGCCGCGAGGGGCGCCTGCATGGCGGCGACGTCGGTGGGCGCGATGAGGATCGCCGACGGGCGTGATGCGACAACCGAATCCACGATCGGCTTCTGCAGGGTGGGATCGAACTTCACCGGGCCCTGGGTGTCGACGGTGACGCCTGCATCCTTCGCCGCAGCTTCGATTCCGCACTGCATGCTGATGTAGAACTCGTCGCCGCTGACGCCCTGGATGAAGGCGATGTTGCCGCTGCCGCCACCGCTTCCGGAGTCGGACGAACAACCCGCCAGGAACATGGCGGAAACCGAAGCGACACTCAATGCAACGACGGCGGTGCGTGATGTGATCATGGTCGACTTTCTTGTAAAGGGTTTGCGATATACGGAGTTTGGAAGCTGGCCGGAGCTAGGGACTTCGGGACCAGAGTTTCTTGAGGGAGCTGGGCGATTGACCTCGGCTCGCCGCGTCGCGTCGACGCTGATCGAAGTAGACCGCTGCGATGAGGACAGCACCGACGGCGACCTGCTGCCAGAACGGCTGGACTCCGACGATGACAAAACCGTTCTGCAGCACGGCTGGGATGAAGAGTCCGACGACGGTGCCGAACATGGTTCCGATGCCGCCGAAGAGGCTCGTTCCGCCGATGACCACTGCCGCAATGACATTGAGGTTGGTCTGCGACTGACCGGCGATGGCGGTGGTGCCGTACTGGGACAGAGACAGAATGCCCGCGAGCCCGGCGAGAGTACCGGAGAGTGCGTAGACCTTGACCAGGTGCATGTCCACCTTGATGCCGACGCGTCGCGCAGACTGCTCTTTGGAGCCGACGGCGAAGGTGTAGAGGCCGAACTTGGTGCGATGCAGCACGATTCCGAAGATGACGACCAACACCAGAGCGATGCTCGAGATCAACGGAATGGTGGTGGCCGGAAAATTTCCGTAGCCGATGGTATCGACCAGAACCGGTGGCACGTCGCGGATGTCGACACCTCCGGTGATGACCTGCGAGAGCCCGAGAGCGCCACCCAGGGTCCCGAGAGTCACGATCAGCGGAGGCACGTTGGCCTTACCGATCAGGAAACCGTTGAGCAATCCCCAGCAGAGGCCACACCCCAGTGCCACCACGATTCCGACAGCGGCAACTCCCCATCCGTCGCCCCCGATCGCGGCCATGGTCTTGGCCGAGACGACGCCGGAGAAGACGAGAACGGAGCCGACCGAGAGATCGATACCGCTGGTGACGATGACGAAGGTCATGCCGATGCCGAGAACGGCCAGGATGGATACGTTCTGGATGATCTGGCGGATGTTGCCCCACTCGGGGAAGCTGCCGGGAGCCATGATCGAGAACACGAGGCAGATCGCGGCCAAGACGAGCACGATCTGGAACACCTGAACCCGGGCCAACTTACCGAGCGCTTCGACGAGATCGAAGGAGTGGCGAGACGGCTTGTCGCCGGGCGGCATCGGCTCGAGCGAGGGGCTGATGGTCTGGTTGGTCATCGTGTGGCTCCGGTGGTTGCGCCGGTCATCGCGCCGACGAGTTCTTCCATGGTCGTGTTCTTGGCGTCGAGGGTGGCCACGCGCTTGCCCATTCGCAGCACCTGAACCCGGTCCGCAACTTCCATCACGTGCGGCATGGAGTGGCTGATGAACACCACGGCCACTCCCCTGTCCGCCACGCGGCGAATGGTGTCGAGCACGTTGCGGGTCTGGACGACTCCGAGCGCTGCTGTCGGCTCGTCGAGAAAGACGACGCCCTTGGCCCAGGCGACGGCTCGCGCGATGGCAATGGCTTGTTGCTGCCCACCCGACATCGCTCCGACCGGGACGGTCAGGCTACGCACGGTGGCACCGAGTTCGTTCAACGCGTCCTGCGACTGCTTGCGCATCGTGGAGACGTCGAGAAAACCGAGATGGCCGAGCAGCCCCTTTGCCGGCAGTTCGCGTCCGAGAAACATGTTCTGCTGCGCGTTGAGGTGCGGCGCGAGAGCAAGATCCTGGAACACCGTCTCGATGCCGAGTTCTGCTGCAACGGTTGGACTGTCGAGATCGACCGCGGTGCCGTCGAACAGGATCTCGCCGGTGTCGACGGCCAGGCTGCCCGAGAGCGCCTTGACCATCGTCGACTTGCCTGCGCCGTTGTCGCCGATGAGGGCGACGACCTCACCCGGGTAGATGTCGAAGTCGGCATCGTCGAGGGCGCGCACGTTTCCGAAACTCCTCGACAATCCCCTCGCTTCGAGGATCGGTGTCGCAACAGGTGCAACGCTGGCCATGGATACTCCTAGGTCGAATCGAGAAAGCTTCGAGTGCGGGATGGACACCCCCACCGGCGCTCGCAGTACGGTCCGAGGACGTGGTCTGCGAAGCAGGTCGAGCTCCCTTCGGGGCTCGCTGTGTTAACGAGTGTGACCCACACAACTCGCATTGTCACGCGTTTCGCAAAAATTCATGTCACCGGTGACATGGACACGGGCGACACCTCCCGAACAGCGCCTGCGAGAAGCCGATATCGGACCGGAAGGTACCGTCTCTGAACTGCGCCGATACGCAATCTTGCCGTTTTCGACGCTCACGCAAGCGGGCTGAGGTACCGTCCATGACACCGATGACATATACGAGCTTCACGGAGCCGATGACATCGATGACATGACCATTCGGAGACAGTGAAGGTAGACCCCATGGCGAAGTTCGACGGCCGGAAGATCTTGGTGACAGGTGCCAGCGGAGGCATCGGCTCGGCGACAGTGCGTCGGTTGGTGGCCGACGGTGCCGACGTCGTCGCGGCGGGCCAATCGGTGGATGCGCTGGACAAGCTGGCCGACGAGACCGGCGCAACCCCCCTGGCCTTCGATCTGACCTCCGAGGACAGCGTCCGCGAGGCTGTCGAAGGCCTCGAGCTGTACGGCGTGGTGAACTGCGCAGGATTCGGCGGCGAGATCGCCACACCTCAGGACACCGACATCTCGATCTTCGACAAGGTCATCGCCATCAATGCGCGCGGCGCACTGTTGGTCATCAAATACACCGTCCCGGCCATGATCGCCGCGGGTGCCGGTGCCATCGTCAACGTCTCGAGTCAAGCCAGCCTGGTCGCCCTCACCGGCCATATCTCGTACGGCTCCTCGAAAGCGGCCCTGGACAACATCACTCGCGTCTCCGCACTCGAGCTCGGCCGACACGGGATTCGAGTCAACGGCGTCAACCCGACGGTGGTGATGACCGAGATGTCTGCGTTCTACTGGGGTCGCCCCGAGATCGAGGAGCCGTTCCTGGCTCAGATGCCGCTGGGAAGGTGGGCCACCGAAGACGAGATTGCCGCGCCGATTGCCTTCCTGCTGAGCGATGATGCTTCCATGGTGACCGGAGTGTCGTTGCCAGTCGATGGCGGCTACACCAGTCGCTGACGAGACGATGACGAGCAGACGGGCGTAGATCATGACCACCATGCAAGACGTCGCCGCACTGGCCAAGGTCAGCGCCAAGACCGTCTCACGGGTGTACAACAACGACCCTCACGTCGACCCCGATACCCGTGCCCGCGTCACCGAGGCCTTGAATTCGCTGAACTACGTGCCCAATACGATGGCCACGTCGTTCCGCAACGGTCAGGCGGCAGCCATCGGAGTCGCCGTCCCTGATATCGACGATCCGTTCTTCTCTTCCATTGCACGCGCCGTGGAGGAACGAGCGCGACAGGACGACATGGCCGTTCTGGTCACCAGCCTCGGTCACGACGGCGATCAGGAGCAGGCTCTGGTGGAGTCGCTGCTGCGTAGACAGCTGAGCGGCTTGATCATCGCGCCGACCGGTGCACACCACTCCTACCTGGAGCGGTGGATCGACAAGACCCCCACGGTGTTCGTCGATCGGGCTCCCGACGGACTCAAAGCAGACAGCTTCGTCGACGACGACCACGGCGGGGCGGTGTTGGCCACCGACCACCTCCTCGATCTGGGACACACCCGCATCGCAGTCATCGGCGACAGTGCCGGCATCCCGACCAGCCGAAACCGGCTCGAGGGGTATCGGGAGTCGTTGCAGGCGCGCGGAATCGACTTCGACGACACTCTGGTCGCTCTGGGTGTGTTGGACCGCGAGGATGCCCGGGTGGCGCTGACCGACCTGACTGCACTCGAAAGTCCGCCTACCGCATTGTTTCTGTCCAACGCGCGAGTTGCGATGGCGTGCGTACCTGTTCTGCAGCAGATGAATCTGCTGCATCTGGCGTTCGTCGGATTCGGCGATTTTCCCCTTGCCGATGCAGTGATGCCACCGGTGACGGTGATCGATCAGAATCCCGCTCGCCTCGGCCGGTTGGCCATCGAGCGACTACTGGGACGGATCGAGAATCCGAGCAAGCGCTACAAGCGCCGCAACATCCTCGGCGTCGAGCTGATCGAGCGCCAATCCTGCACTCCTGGAACAGATCACCGCTGCGACTGATCCTCGAGCGCGTGCGCAACCAGATCGACCTGCAGTGGGGTCGACAGTTCGGCATCGACCCGCAGATGGGGAACCAGCGGCTTGGCCGCCGGGGCGTCCACCGGCCGATGGGCATCACGCTCCGCCCCACGCGCAGCGCGCCTGCGCGCCAACAGCTCCGGTGACCCGTCGACGTGCACGACCAACGATGCAGCGGGGGCTACGTGCGAGACCAGTCGTTCCCACTCCGCGCCGGCAGTCAATTCGCGGGTGAAGGGTGCGACCAGAACGGGGCGCTGACCGATCTCCACGAGGTCCCGCGCAGCAGCGAGCAGTACGGCGTATCGGCCGACTCGGATGCGTTCCGAGTACGGGCCCGCACTGTTCCAGTGAGGGCCGTCCAGCAACGAATCCAGTTCGTCGAGAAGCGGATTGGTGAGCGTGTCCAAGTCGAGCAGAGCAGTGCCGAAACGTCTCGCCAGCTCTCTACCGAGAGTCGTCTTGCCACTTCCCGCAGCACCGGCAACCACCAGAACCGGCAGCCGTTCGCGATCGATCACGGAGACGTCTTGACAGACATGAGTCATAGGGGGAATCATACAAGACAACGTTGTCTCGCACAGTTGATACCGCGAGCACACTCCTCCGATCGAGAGTTCACGTGACCGAGCGCGCAAGCATCAAAGACGTCGCCGCATTGGCAGGCGTCAGCTTCAAGACCGTCTCACGCGTCGTCAACGGCGTGGATACGGTCTTGCCGGAGCTGCGTGAGCGCGTCGAGGCCGCGGTCCAGACGCTCAACTACGTTCCCAATTCTGCTGCTCGATCGCTGAAATCGGGGTCCGGCAACACGATCGGCATCATCGTCGACTCCATCGACGACGTCTTCTTCGCATCCCTGGTCAGTGCCGTGGAGGATCGCGCGCTCGAGCACGGTCTCGCAGTGATCGTCGGCAGCACCGGGTTCGACGCCCAGCGCGAGCGGGATCAGCTGGCCCTGCTTGCCGGGCAACATGTGCGAGGGATCATCCTTGCGCCGGTAGGCGATCACAGCGATTTCCTCGTGCCGCGTCGTCGAACACTTCCCACGGTGTCCATCGACCGTTCGATCGCGGGATTCGATTCGGTCATCGTGGACGATTACGGTGCCGCCAAGCGCGCCGTCGAGAAGTTGGTGGCAAGCGGGCACACCCGAATTGCGTTGCTCGGCTTCGACGATCGACTGCAGACCGCCCAGCTGCGCCGGCAGGCGTACCTCGACGTGCTCGCGGACATCGGACAGAAGCCCGAGGCCGCTCTCGCTCCTCCGGTGTCGCATGCCGCGGATTCGGTGCGTCCCGTCGTCAAGAAGCTACTGGCACTGCGCAATCCGCCGACCGCCTTCTTCGTCGCCAATGCACGACATGCCACGGCCGTGGTGTCGGTGCTGCACGAAATCGACCGCACCGACGTGGCGATGGTCTCGTTCGGTAACTTCTCGCTCGCCGACGCCGTCAGCCCGTCGGTGACCTGCATAGACCAAGACCCGTATCGCATCGGCACACTCGCCTTCGATCGCCTGGTTCAGCGGTTCGACGATCCGTATCTCGAACCGGAGCAACAGGTCGCGCCCACCACGCTGGTGGAAAGACTCTCGCATGCCCTCCCCCTACCCGTACAGAAATGAGACCAACTCCGTGAACCCCAGACTTGTTGCGGGACTGGACCTCGGGAGCACCGGCGTCAAGGTGCTCGTCACCGACGATGCCGGCACCGAGCTGCTCATCGAGCAGAGTCCCACACCGTGGCGGCACGGCCCGGGCGGAACCACCGACCTTGCCGCCGAGGACTTGCTGACCACCATCGGGCAGTTGCTCGACGCCGTCGCGCGTCGGCTGCCCGACGTCACCGGCGATGCGGCCGCCCGCATCGACGCCATCGCAGTGTCCGGGATGGGCGAAACGGGCTTCCTTCTCGATAAAGACAACGTTGTCCGCGCGCCGGCCTTCGCCTGGTTCGATCCTCGCGGTCAGCAGCAGGTCGACAACCTGCCGGCCGAATTGCGCGATCAGTTCGCCGGCAAGACGGGCCTTCCCGTCGGCGTGCAGGTCTCCGTCGTCAAGATCGCACACCTTCGCGACAACGGACTGAGCTTGAACGGGCTTCGCTGGTTCAACCTGCCGGAGTTCGTCGTACTGTCCCTCGGCGGCCGCGCCGTGGCCGATTACTCGCTGAGTTCGCGCACCGGACTACTCGATCAGGATAGCGGCGAACCCTGGTCGGAGATGTTGGCGCACTTGGGCGTCGGAGCCGATTTCATTCCGCCCTTGGTCGACGCCGGAACAGATCTCGGAACTGCCGACGCACCAACACTTCCCGAGACGATCGCCGGCGCTCGGTTGACCGTGGCCGGTCACGACCATCTCGTCTCCGCAGTATCCGGCGGGGCCATCCCTCACGACCGGTACCACGTGTCGATGGGCACCGCCGAGGTTCTGCTGCGGGTACTCGACGCTCCGTTGACCACGGCCGCGCGGAGCAGACTCGCCGAGCATCTCATCAATTCGGTCCGCCACGTGGTGCCGGGCCAACACGTACTCGTTGCCGGAGTCAAGACCGGTTTGCTGATGCGACGGGCATTGCAGCTCTGCGACATCAACGATCGAGCCGGACGCGATCTGCTGGATCAGCGAGTGTGCGCTCTGCCTGCGGGTGGGCCGTTCACCGACGGCGGTCTCGACATCGCGGGTGCCCGCAACGACGACGGAGTTCTGTCCATCACGGTCCGCACCGACGGAATCGATGCGGCCGAGCTGTTCCGTTCGATTCTGTTGCACGGCAACGACGAAGTGGCTCGACTCATCGAGGCACTGGACGCCGAGGTGCCGCCCGCCAGCACGACGTTGCTCACCGGCGGCTGGGCCGGGATGGCCAGCGTGCGTGACGCACGAGCTCAGGTGTTGCCCGGCGTCTCGGTCTCGACCCGCTCGCAGGACACCGCCTACGGTGCAGCACTGTTCGCTGCCCGCCTACTGACGCTCATAGAAATCTGAGCCCACATTTCTGCAGTGAGACAACGTTGTCTCACTTGCGCTCGACCCCAACACCCACCAGGAGAAGAAGATGAACGAACTCACCACCCTCGAACGTCGCGGAATGGCTGCCATCTCCACCGCAGACGGCAACATGCTCATCGTCGCCGGAGATCAGCGCAACGGCATGAAGGCCGTCATGAAGGACGCCACCGACGGACCGGGCTCGATCACCGTCGATCAGCTCGCCGAGGCCAAGGCCGATCTGGTTCGCTACCTCGGCAATCACGCACCGGCGATCCTGCTGGACCCGGAGGTGGCACTGCCGAAGATCGTCGACGACGGTGTGCTCTCGCGCAACACCGCTTTGGTGGTCGGCATGGATGCGTCGGGCTTCGAGGAGACCGACGGTTTGCGGTACACCCGCTTCGTCGACGGTGTCACTCCGCGCGTCGTGCGTGACCTCGGCGGCGACGTCGCCAAGATGCTGTTCTACATGCGCCCTGAGCAGCAGGGCGTCGATTCCCGTGTTGCCGAGGAGATCCGGGATCTCGTCAAGGCATGTTCCGCCGAGGGTCTGCTGCTCATCGTCGAGATCCTGACCTACCAGCTCGAGGGCGAGTCGGACGAGGATTACAAGGCCGGCTTCGGCAAGATCATCGCCGACTCCACCCGCATCTCGGTCGAGTGCGGTGCCAAGGTACTCAAGCTCCCGTACCCCGGTTCGGCCGAGGCCTGCGCTGCGGTGACCGAAGCGGCACAGGGTGTTCCGTGGGCCGTGCTCTCGGCAGGTGTCGATCACGAGACGTTCATCGAGCAGGTCCGCATCGCCGTCGCCAACGGTGCCCGCGGAGCAATGGCAGGCCGCTCGCTGTGGAAGGACAGCATGGCTGTCTCCGCCGAGACCCGCGAGGACCTGCTCACCAACCGCGCACTGCCCCGTCTGCGTGAGCTGAACGAGGCCGTCGACGCCTGATTCGCGTCCTTCGACCGAGCCCGAACTCGCCGTTCGGGCTCGGTCGACGCCCGGTGGGTAGCGTGAAACCCATGAACGACGTCTCGAAACACATCGACATCATTGCCGCGCCCGGGGTGTTCGCCGATCTCGCCACCGCGCAAGAACTGGCGGCCAGGGCTCTCGACGCACGCGGGCTGTCCGGCGGAATCGTCGACGCCGCAACCGGATCCGATGAGGTGGTCGTCGTTCCCGGCGACAGAATTCCCGTCGACACGTCCTCGTACAGCAGTGTCGTTCGAGTCGATCTCGGGCAGTGCGCACCGGATCGATCCGATGGAATTCGCACTCACATTCGTGGCCGCGGACTCGACGGGCTGCGCTTCGCGATCGACAGCGTGTATTTCCACCGCTTCCACCCCGGCACGATCGTGTCGTACGGGGATCACCCGGAGCAACGCGGCGAACTGCGCGTGCCGGTCGGTGATGGCCCCTTTCCCGTTGCCGTGCTGATTCACGGTGGGTATTGGCGTTCGCGGTGGGAGTTCGATCTGATGGACGCGATGGCCGTCGATCTGACGGAGCGCGGCTTCGCGACCTGGAACGTCGAATACCGTCGCCCCGACGAGCATGAGTGGGATGCGATGACCGGCGATGTCGCATCAGCCGTTGCTGCCCTGGAGACGGCACCCGGTGATCTGGACTTGTCTCGAATTGTTCTGTTCGGCCATTCAGCAGGCGGTCAGCTCGCACTGCGAGTCGCGGCCGATTCCGTAAGAAAGCCCGTGACACCTGCTCTTGCGGTCAGCCTGGCCGGTGTGCTCGATCTGCGGGTCGGCGACGAGCGCTGGCTCGGCGAGGGCGCGGTGTCGAATGCGATCGGTGCGCGATTCGCCGGAGCGCAGGAGACGTACGAGGCGTCGTCTCCGATCTCGAGGCTCCCGCTCGGTGTCCCGCATCTGGTGGTGAGTGCGGTATCGGACGACCCCAACCTGCTCGAGATCAGTCGGGCGTACTACGCCGCCGCTTCAGCCGGCCCGGATTCCGTCGACTACGTCGAGGGACCGGGTGGCCATTTCGCCGTCATCGATCCCGCGTCGGAGATCTATCGGGACACCGTTCGCGAGGTCGACGCACGAATCCGAGGTACCCGCGACCACGCGTCCGAGTAAGTCCGTATCGTGCATGGTGTGACGCGCAGCACAACGACGTGTATGCCGAGACTTCAGGAGCGAGATCGATGAAGAGCACCATGCAGGACACCCCACTGTCCATCGGCCAGCTGGTTCGATTCGGGACGTCCATTCACTCCTCGGCCGAGATCACCACCTGGACCGACAGCGGCCCCACCACGGTCACCTTCGGGGAATTGGGCAGGCGGGCGGCGCAACTGGCGCACGGTCTACGGTCGATCGGCATCGACGACGATCAGCGCGTCGGCACGTTCATGTGGAACAACGCCCCGCACATGGAGGCCTACATGGCGATTCCTGCCATGGGCGCGGTGCTGCACACGCTGAACATTCGACTCTTCCCCGAGCAGCTCACCTACATCGTCAATCATGCCGAGGACCAGGTGATCATCGCCGACGCGAGCCTGCTCCCCCTGTTGACGCCCCTGCTGCCGACGTTCGAAACCGTTCGACATCTCATCGTGGTCGGCGTCGACCCGGCGCAGGTCACTGCACCCGACGGCATCGAAGTACTGGGCTACGAGGACCTGCTGGCAGGTCAGCCGGAGGAGTTCGACTGGCCCGAGCTCGACGAACGATCCGCTGCCGCAATGTGTTACACCTCGGGCACCACCGGCGACCCCAAGGGGGTCGTGTACTCGCATCGCTCGATCTACCTGCATTCGATGCAGGCCTGCATGACCGACGCGATGGCGATCGCGCAGTCCGACAAGGTCTTGGCCATCGTGCCGATGTTCCACGCGATGTCGTGGGGCTTGCCCTATGCAGCGCTGATGGTCGGTGCGTCGCTGATCATGCCCGACAGGTTTTTGCAGCCGGCGCCGTTGGCGGAGATGATGTCGACGTTGCGTCCGACGGCGGCGGCCGCGGTTCCGACGATCTGGCAGGCCCTGCTCGCTCACCTGGACGAGCACCCAGCCGATCTGTCGAGTCTGCGTGACGTGGTGGTCGGCGGTGCCGCGTGCCCGCCGAGTCTGATGAAGGCATTCCACGAGAAGTACGGCGTGCATATCTCGCAGGCATGGGGCATGACCGAGACCTCCCCACTGGGCACCTCCGGCAAGCCCGATGCCGGCCTGTCCCCGGAGGACGAGTTCGACTTGCGTTGCACACAAGGACGATTCGTCGCCGGAGTGCGAGCACGACTCGTCGGCGATGCCGGCGACGTGTTGCCGTGGGACGGCAAGACCGTCGGCGAACTCGAAGTGCGTGGCCCGTGGATCACCGGCAGCTACTACCGCGCCGATGCGGACGACAAGTTCGACGACGGCTGGCTGCGGACCGGTGACGTCGGCACTATCTCCGAAGGCGGCTACCTGCGGCTGACCGATCGCTCGAAGGACATCATCAAGTCCGGTGGCGAGTGGATCTCGTCGGTGGAACTCGAGAACCAGGTAATGGGACATCCGGCTGTTCGTGAGGCCGCGGTCATCGGTGTGCCGGACGCCAAGTGGGACGAACGGCCTCTGGTGGCTGTCGTTGTCCGCGAGGGTGCGTCGGTGACGGCCGAGGAACTGAAGGAGTTCCTCGACAGTCGCGTCGCGCATTGGCAGTTGCCTGAACGTTGGACCTTCATCGACGAGGTCCCGAAAACCAGCGTCGGCAAATACGACAAGAAGAGGCTGCGAAGCTCGCACGCCGACGGGGCGTTGGACGTCATCGAGCTGGTGTAGCGAAACACGACAAGCCCGGTCGCTGCGCATTGTCAGCAGTGACCGGGCTTGTACTGTGTCGAGAACTATCCGGTCACTCCGGTAAGCTCGTTGGGCGTGTGAGCGAGTTCGCCCGTGGCCGTGACGGTTCCGGTCGCCAGATCGACGGCGTGCACGGCGTTGTCGGCAGGCTCGGACACGTAGGCGGTGCCGTCCTGAACGAACAGAGCCGGACGTGGCTGCTGCCATTCGGTGGGCTCTTCCCACGCCTCGACCACCGGAATCGTACGTGTGACGGCCTTGGTGTTCACGTCGATGACCTGCAGCGCACCGTCGGTACCGAGGACGATGGCCTCACCGGCCGGACCACGCCCGAGGGAGCGGAACGTGTAGCTGGTGCCGAGGTCGACGAGCGACAATTCTCCGGTGACCGTGTTCGTCAGCGACACGCGGGTGGGTCGCTCGAGTTCCGCATCGGGATCGACCTTGTAGTCGCCGAGGAGGATGGGTGACTCCTCGTCGCCGGCCTGATTGCCGATGCGGCCGTACGCATCCGGGCTCTGCACCTTGGTGATGGCACCGTTGCGGTAGATCAGCAATCCGTCCTCGCAGCCGACGACGACGGTCTCGTCGGCGGCCACGGCTTCGCCGTGCACGCCGGGGCACTCTTCGTTGCGAGCGATCTCCTTGCGGTCGACGTCGAGAACGACGATGCCGGTGCGCTCGTCCTCGTTGCCCACTGTCGTCAACAGCGATCCGTCCGAAAGTTCCACGGCCACGCCGTGATGTGCCTCGGGCGTGGTGTAGGACTCGGTCTCGGGCTTGCTACCCGTGAGCAGTGCAGCGGAATCGAACACCTCGACCTTGCCGGTGCCGTCGTCGAACAGGACGGTCTTACCGTCGTGACGAACGACGTGACCCGGGGTCGTGGCATCGAACGCGATGTCGGTCATGGCGGGGGTCGAGGTGTAGTGCTCCGAGCCGTCGGTCCAGGTGCCGGCGTCGAGCGCCGTGAATGCGCCTGAGCCGCTGACGAACACATGACGACCGTCTCCGGCCGGGTTGAGACGAGTGAAGCCCTCGATGCCGCTGATGTCCTCGACAGTCTCCAGAGTCTGGGCGTCGAGAATCATTACGCCGCCGTCGTAGCTGGTGGCAATACGCGGCGTCGCGTCGGAGACGCTCTGCGCTGCTGCGGTTTCGGCGGTGGTGGTGGACTCCGCTTCGGGGGCCGAGTCCGACGAGCAGGCCGCAAGTAGGGCCACCGAGGTGCCCAACGCGATGACTGCGCCGACAGTTCGTTGAGTGCGATAGTTCTTCATGACCCAAAGAAGTACAGGTTTTTGCAAACGATTGTCAAAGAGCGTGATGCGTACAAGTGCATGTGTCACAACGCCTTTCGCCTCTAGGACAGACCGGAGGCGATTGCCGCAGTATTGAAGTCCATCATGTCGAGGTATGTCGGAGCCTCGGAATTCTCGTCTCCGAGCGATTCGGTGTACAGCGACACGACGTCGATCCGGACCCCCGCCTCCGACGCCATCACCTGCGCGAGTCGATCCGGTTGCGAGGTGTCGACGAAGATAGTCCGAACGCCTGCTTCCCGTACGGTGTCGGCGAGCTCCGAGAGGTCGGACGCACTGGGTGACGCAAGCGTGGTCCCGCTGGGTATCACCGCCCCCACCACCTCGAAGTCGTAGCGGTCAGCCAGGTAACCGAACACGTGATGATTGGTCACGAGCTTGCGTTTCTCGGGAGCGATCGCATCGAACTGCTCGGTCATTCGGGCATCGAGTTCGACCAGTCGCGAATCGTATTCGCTCGCAGCAGAATCGACGTCCACGCCCTCGATGTTGGTCGTGATCGCGTCTCGGATCAGGGCGACCACGTCGCGCATCCGCTGCGGGTCGGTCCAGATGTGCGGATCCTGCGCGCCCGACGATTGCCCGCTCACATACGGAATCGGGTCTGCGGCCGGGCCGGCCTCGACAATCGGGATTCCCTCCGCGCGGGCCGCATCGATCGTCGACACGATGCCTTCTTCCAACCCCAGCCCGTTGGCTATCAGAAGATCCGCTCGGGAGACACGGGCGGCGTCCGAGGCCGAGATCTCGAACGAATGCGGGTCGGAGTTCGCCGGCATGAGCACCATCACCTCGGCCTGATCCCCGACGATGTTCGAGGTGATGTCGCCCAGAATGTTGGTCGTCACCACGATCGTCGGCGGTCCCGTTGTGTCGGCATCGGCGCATGCACTCAGCAGAAAAAGCAGCGGCAACGCCAGCAGCAGAGCCCTTTTCATGATCCGACCACACCGATCGAGGCGGGCACGAAATCGAAGTCGAAGGTGCGCGCGACGCGGCCGCTGTCTCGATAGTCGATTTCGATCACGGCGCTCCCCGCCGGGTCTGCGACGTAGGCGCGAGTGCCCGCCACGTGCAGCGAAGGCTTGGGGTTCGCCTCGGCGTACGGTGCCGACAGCACCGGCGTCGAGGAAAGTTCGGCCCCGGTGGCAGCGTCGAACACTCGAAATGTGCCGTCGGCCTGCAGAGAGAGAATGGTCTTGCCGTCGCTCGACACCCCGGTCGAGAGTGACTCACCCGCGGTGCGCGCCTGGACCCACTCGCCGGTTCTGGTGTCGAGCACCAGCACACCGGTCTCGGTCGGGGCCGCGACCAACGAGCCGCGTGTTCCTTCGGCGAAAGTGAACGCGCGAGCGTCCGGGGTCGGATAAGGGAACTTCGTGGTGGAGAACTCGTCGTTCGTCGCGTCCACCTTGACCACTCCGTCGGCGCAGGCCACCACGAAATAGCTCGAGAACACCGCCTCGCCGTGCATCTCGGGGCACGAGGCATCCAGCGCACGAGCAGGATTGCCCGCGGAGTCGCGTAGCTCGAGTCCGGTGGGCACATCGTCCTGGGTGCCGCCGGTCGAGACGACGAGGTGATCGGACAACGGGACGGCGATGCCATGATGGGGATTGGTGTCGACGGTTGCTGCGACGGTCGTGTCACCGGCACCGAGGGAGTCGAAATCGACGACGTCCGCGGTACCGGCACCGTCGAAGAAGACTGCAACCTTACGATCTCCCGCGATGACATGGGCGGGGCTTTCTCCATCGAGTGCACCGAGATCGACGGGATCCTTGGTGTACGAGTGCGAGTGGTCGCCGTGCTCGATGGTCCACGATCCCGGGTCGAGAAAACGTGCTCGGTCGTCGTCGGTCGCGACGATGTAGCGGCCGTTGATCGTCGTCAGGCGCGATGCATTCGAGACATCGAACGAATGTACGGTCTCTTCGGAAGCGAGATCGAGAACGTCGATCTTTCCGGAATCGGCATCGGCCACAACGAGCCTCGGCTCGGGACCCTGCACTTCGACGGAGCCGGCCTCGGCCGCGACGTCGCTGCCCGGCTGAGCGGAACCGGTCGCCTCGACGGGCGCGTCCTCGGCGGTGTCGGCACTGCTGCATCCGGTGACGACCAGTGTGATCACTCCGAGGGTCAGAACACTTCTACGCACGCGCACGAACTCCCAACGGGTTATTGATAATGATTGTCGTTCACGTTAGACCATCATGGGGCAATTGACCGAATCGACTCCCGAGCCGATAGAGCCGCGGCCACGACGAAGAACTGCAGCACTGCAAGGCCGGCGATGGTCGCACCGGCCGCGGTGTCGACGTTCCAGGACACCAGCAGGCCTATCGCCGTGGCCGACCATCCGAAGAGCGTCGCGATAATCATCGACACGGCAATGGATCGACCGAACAGATACGCGGTGGCGGACGGGGCTACCAGTAGCCCGAACACCAGCAACGTCCCCACGATGCGGAAGGAGGCAACAACGGCCAACACCACCAGGGCCAGCAGCAGTACGTGCGCGAGGCGAGGCCGGAACCCGAACGTGTGAGCTTTGCGCTCGTCGAACACCAGAGCAACGAACGGGCGATACGCGAGCACCGAGATTACAAGCGCTACTGCCGTTGCCACGACCAGGAAGGCAAGGTCGACATAGGTCGCGGACAGCACATCGCCGAACAGGAAGGACGTGAGATCGGTGGCGAACGATCGCGCCCGCGAGACGATCACCACCCCAAGGGCCAACATTCCGACGAACAGCAACCCGATTCCGGTGTCCTCGGACAACCGCGAATTGCGGGTCACCCACGCCACTCCCCCGATCATCGCGACCGCACTGATGGCGGCTCCGACAAGGAGGTTGGCACTGAGAAGGTACGCGACGGCAACGCCGGGGAGCATGCCATGCGATACCGCCTCACTGAGAAACGCCATGCCGCGCAGAACAACCCAGGTACCGACGAGGGCGCACAGAATCGACACGAGCATGCCCGCGACCAGGGCGCGCTGCACGAACGAGACAGCGAAGGGGTCCAGTAGCCAATCCACAAGATCGGACCCTATGCGATAATGATTATCGTGAGCGAATCAGTGGCCGTGCAATCCCTCTCCGTTCGGTACCGAAACACGACCGCTCTGCACAACGTGAGCGCACACTTCGAACCCGGTTCTCTCACAACTCTTGTCGGACACAACGGCTCCGGAAAGTCGACGCTGCTGCAAGTTCTCGCCGGGATTGTCGTGCCATCGACCGGTTCAGTGCATACCGGTAGTCGACGCGTCACCTACGTACCGCAACGCAGCGAGGTCGACGACCGGATGGCTCTCAGCGTCGGCGAGGTCGTCGCCATGGGCACGTGGCCTCGGCGCGGACTGCTCGGGCGTGCGTCCGCTGATGATCGCCGAGCTGTAGAGCATGCGCTCGATCGGCTGGGACTGACCGCACTGCGTTCTCGGCGATTGTCGGCGCTCTCCGGCGGGCAACGTCAACGCGCGCTACTCGCTCAAGCGCTTGTCGAGAGCGGTGAACTCGTGCTGCTCGACGAGCCCACCACCGGCCTCGATGCCGAGGCGCGACAGATCATCGACGGTGTGATCGACGAGGAAGTCGGTCGGGGCGCAGTCGTCGTGGTCGCGACACACGACGCGGTCAGTGCGAGCCGCGCCGATGCGACCATCACCCTGGGACGCGGGGAGGTCTTGTCGGTTACGCGATGACGGCTTATCGGCCGAACCACCCTTGAGCCCTGGTCAGCTGTGCAATAGCGACTTCCACTCTCCACACCCACGCGGGGAGCCACCGGTGAGGACTCGCTGCCATGAACATGCGACCAGGGTTTCGGATCGCCGTCTCGGTTGTCGTTCTCGTGCTCGCGGTCGGCTGTGCGAGTACAGATTCGGAGCAGTCGCCTGCTCCCGATTCGGCATCGCCGACCGCTGCATCGGTGCCGAATCCGGGGGCAGCGTTCGAGGGAACGTACGAGCTCGAGCAAGTCCAAGAGGTTCGGGCAGACCTGACACCCATGGCACCCGAGTACCGAACGACGACCTTCGCGGTCAAGTCGTATTGCCCTCAGGCAACCGGCGCGTGTGTTGCGTCGGCATTGGTCACCTACCCCAAGATCGTTCCACTGCCTCCTCCTCAGCCCATCGCGCTGGACTACATCGACGGGAAGTGGGCTCTGAACGTCCCATCGTCGGGGCTCACCTGCGCCACCCAGGACGGCGCACCCCTGGCAGCACCGTCGTGGCAAGTGGCCGCATTCGAGCAATCGGAGGGAGTCGAAGACGGCTCGCTGATCGCAGGCACCGCGATAACACACGCCGGTCCTCCGTGCGCGAAGCAATTCACCACCACATACACGTTCACACGCACCGGGCCACTCGACCCGGCGCTGAACATCCCGCCGCCCGAAGCGGTGCCTGCACTTGTGAACTCGCCCGGCTCCGCGTTGTCGGGAACCTACAGTTTCGACCTGAGTCCCCTCTCGGCGACGAATGGGCTTTCCAACTCGCCCGTTCAGGCGACGGGCAACTACCAGAGCTTCTGCACACGCACCGGCGACCGCTGCGTATCCGTGATCGACTCGACCACCGACGTTCTGCCTATGTTGGAGTGGTCGAACGGAGTATGGACGTCCGAAGCGACCTACGCAACGGCCTCCTGTGACGACGGATCGGGTCAGCAACAGACAACGATCCGAGTGTCCCTGACCAACCCCGATCCAAATGCTGCTCCAGCGCAGAGACTTTCGGGTGAGATCAAAAAGATCTACGTCGGCGATTGCCCCGGCGAGGTGGCGTGGAGTATCGATGCAACTCGCACCGGTGGCTGATAGATTCATTTCGCGTCGGACATTGGCCGACAGTTCGTGCTACAGACATCTTCCTGGTCGATTATGGGTCGACGCACAGGGAACCAGCGGGGCGCGTTGGCCAGCTCGGTACCCGTCAGACCACAATGGTTCGCGGGATATCGGATCATCAAGATCGGTCAGCAGCAGGAAACCGGCTACCACCTCGCTGGCTGGTAGCCGGCACTTCCGAATGAACCCATCTCACTCAACCGGATTTTCAACCGACCCGGATAGTCTGCTGAAAGGTGGTGGGATAGATGCTCTGACTGATTGTTCGATAACCGGCCGCTACCCAGATCGGACCGCGCTTGACTTCGCACCGAACCTGCAGGCTCACGTTGTTTCGTACGTTCTTTCGCACCAGTGGATAGATGACGGAATCACCATTGTCCCAGGAGGTGGTCGTCCAACCTGTGGGCTGTACATTCCCGAGAATTCCACGCGGAGTTGCTGTTCCGCAAGCAGAGTTGCAAGCACAAGGAGCAAATGTGGCCAGCGCGCGACGACGAACCCGACTGCATTCGAGTGAGCTGGCTGAATCCTTCGTCGCTCGTCGGCATCAATTGCGCCTCACTCGAGCAGAACTGGCATTGCTTGCAGAAGTTGGTCGATCGACAGTCGAAGCTCTCGAAGGCGGTAAGGACTCGGTCCAACTCGATGGTGCTATCGCAATTGCGGATGCGCTGG
Source organism: Rhodococcus sp. WWJCD1 (assembly GCF_002258735.1). Classification (NCBI taxonomy): domain Bacteria; kingdom Bacillati; phylum Actinomycetota; class Actinomycetes; order Mycobacteriales; family Nocardiaceae; genus Rhodococcus; species Rhodococcus sp. WWJCD1. Next base: position 109,790 of record NZ_NOXY01000025.1, on the reverse strand, counting down.
GCTGGGCTGCAGGATCACTCTGAACAATCGATCTGGCATTCCTGTGCCGCCGCTCGATCCGCGTTGACCACAGGCTGCACGCCCCTTGGCAATCTGTTCGACTGACACGGATTGCATTCACAGTTTGCAGACTCCCAGGAGGAACCGTGACCGATCCCGCACGCACCGATGAGTACTTCCTCGGACTCGCAACAGAGCAAGCACAGATCGGCTGGGCTGAAGGCGGCGTTCCGATCGGCGCGGCACTTGTCCACGACGGCGAAGTTCTTGCTGTGGGGCGGAACCGCCGCGTGCAGATGGACAGCGCAATCCGTCATGGAGAAACCGACTGTATCGAGCGGGCGGGTCGACTGCCGGCTTCGGTGTACCGCAGCTCTGTCCTGTACACCACCTTGTCTCCGTGCTTCATGTGCGCGGGAACTGCTCTGCTGTACGAGATTCCTCGGATCGTCGTCGGCGAGAACCGCTCGTTCGAGGCATCGGAAAGCTTGCTACGCGAACATGGGGTTCAGGTCGACGTCCTCGACGACGCTGAATGTGTGCGGCTGATGGAACGCATGTTGGCAGAGCGACCGGGCCTGTGGCTCGAAGACATCGGCGAAGAGGCATGAGCAGCGCAGCCGAACACGAACCCACCGCTTAGGGTTGTGGACGCGACTGTTGACCCCGTGTGTCGCGAACACTCAGAAACCAGTGTCGATCGAAGGAGGTAGGCGAAGCCGATGATCATCACCGGGTTGTTCTTCGCCGAGTACGCGCGAGCCTCCAACGACATGCTCGACATTCTCGGCGGTGTCTGGGATTCCTGCACGGTCCCGCGCGACACCCGCATGCTCGAATGCCGACTGGTCGCGCTCCTACAGACCGGGCCCGACGACATCGGCAAGGACTTCCCCGCGACGCTCGAAGTGCTCGACTCGAAAGGCGAACACATCGTCAATCAACGCGGCCTCCAGATCCCCGGTGCCGGCTTCACCGGCGAGAATCGGTTCTGGTTCCTGCCGATGCAGATGGTGTTTCGCGACGAAGGACGGCACAACTTCATCCTCAGCGCCGGTGGGGCCACGGCGAGCGTCGGGCTTCGCATCGCCTTCGGCTGATGGCGGGCCGCGATGCTCGTGCCCGCGCCGTCATCCGATTCCGACGGCGTTCTCGATGCCCGTCGCTATCGGACTTTCTGTGCCAGACGCCGTCCAGCAGCGATCAACCATCGTCGCGGATCCGCCATGGCCGCCTCGCTACTGCCGGCAAGGTCCGTCAGCGACACGGTCCGCACTTCGACGTCCGAATCCACTGCCCCGGCGACCACCGACACCGGAACTGAAGCGTCCGAACATATCTGGACCACATGTCCGACGAGTTTGCCCGTCAGCGACGTGCGGTCGAACTTGCCCTCACCCGTCACCACGAGGTCCGCTGCAGGAACAGCAGCCGACAGTCCTGTCAGCTCCGACACCCGTTCCGCCCCGCCGGATACACGAGCCCCCAGCGCGCACAGCCCAAATCCGACTCCGCCGGCAGAGCCGGTCCCCGGCATGAACGGGTCGGCCGGCAAGCCGGCGTCGGCGAGCAACTCGGCCCAGCGCTGCAATGCCCCGTCCAGCATCTCGATATCCGCGGCCGACGCACCCTTCTGCGGCCCGAATACCTGCGCGGCACCGTCGGGTCCGAACAACCCCGCGCGCGTATCGGTCAGCAATTCGATGTCGGACGGCACTCCCGCGAGGCCCGACGCGTCCACCGATCGGGCGACCAGCAGACCGGCACCGCCCTCCGGAACGTCCTGACCCGATTCGTCCAGCACCCGAACACCCAGTGCCCGGAGCACTCCCAACCCACCGTCGGTGGAGGCCGAGCCCCCGAGTGCCACCGAGATTCGATCCGAACCGCACTCCCGGATCACGTCTCCGAGCCCGCGCGTCGTCGCGGTCAGTGCATTCAGCGACTCCATCATCGCGATGCCCGAGGACTCCGCCAGCTCGATCACCGCCCGGCCGCTCTCGAGCGTCAACCATCGCGCGTCGACGGGCCGACCGTCCGGGCCGCAGACACCGGACACCGACGACCACGTCGGGTCAGCCGAGCACGCTGCAAGCACATCGAGTGTCCCTTCACCCCCGTCGGCCTGCGGCATCGACACCAGGTCGTCACCGGCCCGGACGGCAGCCCACCCCTCGATCAGCGCCGCGGCGGCGTCGACAGCGTCGATGGTGCCTTTGAAGGAATCGGGGGCGAAGAGAATTCTCATGCGATCAGACTGGGCAGAACCAGATCGCGGTAGCGCTGCTTCATCGTCTCGATCACCTGGTCCCCGTCGGTCGCCCACACAGCAGCGTTGAAGATCTCCACTTCCACATCACCCCGGTATCCAGCGCCTCGAACCCATCGGCCGATGGACTCGAAGTCGATCACACCGTCGCCCATCATTCCGCGAGAGAGGAGGGGGTCGGCTTCCATCGGCACCAGCCAGTCGCACACCTGGTACGAGCTGATGCGGCCACGCTCACCAGCAATTCGGATCAGCGACTCCAGCTCCGGATCCCACCACACGTGGAAGGTGTCGACGACGACGCCCACGGCCTCCACCGGGTGCGGCTCGGCCATCGACAATGCTTGTCTCAGTGTGGAGATGACCGCGCGGTCGGCCACGAACATCGGATGCAAGGGTTCGAGCGCGATGCGCACACCCCGCTCGAGTGCGTACGGAACGAGCAGGGCCAGCCTCTCCTCCACCCGAGCCCGAGCTCCGACGAGGTCGCGATCGGGGATGCCACCCATGACCATCACGAGCTCGGGCGCTCCGAGTTCGGCGGCTTCGTCGAGAGCGCGACGGTTGTCGTCGAGACCGTCGTCGTCGAGCGCCGTGAGGAAACCCCCGCGGCAAAGGCTCGACACCCGCAGACCGGCGTCCGAGATCAGCTTGGCCGACTCGCTCACACCGGCTTCCTGAATTCGATCCCGCCACGGACCTATTGCACCCAGCCCGGCTCGCGCGGCACCGTCGACGGCTTGCTTCAGCGTCCAGGCGTTCGTCGTCTTGGTGTTGAGAGACAGTGCTGCGTAGGGGTTGTCGAGGTCGAACGGTGCGATACTCACGACGCTGCCCCGTTCAGTTCGAGGTAGAGCCCCATGCGGTGCGCGGCCAGCGATGGATCCGCCAGCAACCCTGCGCGATCGGCCAGGACGAACAGCGTCGTCAGATGCTGCACGCTGCGTCCGGATGCCAAGCCGCCCACCATCGAGAACCCAGGTTGCTTGCGGTTGAGCCACGACAGGAACGCAATTCCGGTCTTGTAGTAATACGTGGGAGCGCCGAAGATGTGCCGGCCGAGTTCCTGCGTCGAGCGCAGAATATCCTCGGCGCGAGCGGTGTTGCCGAGGTCGAGTTCCTGCAATGCCGTCGACGCCGCGGGGTATATACCGGCGAAGATGCCGAGCAGCGCATCCGAATGATGCTGTCCGTCACCGATGATCAGCTCGGGGTAGTTGAAGTCGTCGCCGGTGTAGAGGCGGACGCCGTCGGGTAGCCCGGCTCGCAGGGCGATCTCGTGCTGGGCGTCGAGCAACGACACCTTCACGCCGTCGACCTTGGCTGCATACGAATCGATCAGCGAGCGGAACCTGTCCGTTGCGGTCGAAATGTCTGCGCTTCCCCAGTACCCGGCGAGCGCCGGATCGAACATCGTTCCGAGCCAATGCAATACGACTGGCTCATCGACCTCGTCGAGCAGGGTCGAGTAGACCGACAGATAGTCGTCGGGTGACGTCGCCACCCGAGCCAGGGCGCGTGAGGCCATGATAATCACCTTCGCACCCGACTCGGTGACCACCGCGATCTGCTCACGGTAGGCGTCGAGTACAGCAGCGAGACCGTCCTTGCCCGACGGCAGCGCATCCAGGTCGAGTTGGTCCGTGCCCGCACCGCAGGCGAGTGACCCGCCGACGCGAGCGGCTTCGGCTCCGGAGCGGCGGATCAGCTCGGACGTCGCGGCCCAGTCCAGGCCCATGCCGCGCTGGGCGGTATCCATCGCGTCGGCGACGCCCAGTCCGTAGGACCAGAGTTCGTGACGGTACGCCAGGGTGGAGTCCCAGTCGATGTCGGCGGGAGACCCCGGAGTGTTGTCCCCCGCGGCCTTTGGGATGACGTGCGCGGCGGCATATGCGACGCGTGAGGTGATGGGTGCAGTGGGCTTGGTCCACTCGCCCGGCTCACCGAGCGCGTGGACCCCGTAGCCGGGGAGGGTGATCGACACCCGGGAGTCGACGGCGGTCACAGCGCGATCTCCGGGACGTCGAGGCGACGGCCCTCGGCCGAGGATCGCAGACCGAGCTCGGCCAGTTGAACACCGCGGGCGGCGGAGAGCAGACCGTAGCGGTGCGGCCGTTCGGCGACGACGTCGCGGAGAAACTCTTCCCATTGCAACTTGAAGCCGTTGTCCAGGTCGGCGTTGGCGGGAACCTCGAGCCACTGGTCGCGGAACGGTTCGGTGACGGGCAGATCTGGGTTCCACACAGGCTTGGGGGTGTGCGAACGATGCTGGGCGACGCAGTTGCGCAACCCCGCGACCGCCGATCCGTGCGTGCCGTCGATCTGGAATTCGACCAGTTCGTCTCGAAACACTCGCACCGCCCATGACGAGTTGATCTGGGCGACAACGCCGTTCTCCATCTCGAAGATGCCGTATGCGGCGTCGTCGGCGGTGGCGGCGTACTCGTGGCCCTGTTCGTCCCAGCGCGTCGGGATATGGGTGGCGGTCTTCGCGGTGACGGTCTGGACCTTGCCGAGGATGCCTTCGAGAACGTAGTTCCAGTGGCAGAACATGTCGACGACGATGCCGCCGCCGTCCTCGGCCCTGTAGTTCCAGCTGGGACGCTGGGCGGGCTGACCGTCGCCCTCGAAGACCCAGTAGCCGAATTCGCCTCGCAGGGAGAGGATGCGACCGAAGAAGCCTTCGTCGACGAGCCGCTTGAGCTTGACCAGTCCTGGGAGGTAGAGCTTGTCGTGCACAACACCGGCCGTGATGCCCGCGTTCTGCCCGATGCGGGCCAATTCGATTGCTTGCGTCAGCGTTTCGGCGGTCGGCTTCTCGGTGAAGATGTGCTTGCCGGCCTTCATCGCCGACGAGAGCGCCTCGGCGCGCCGCGAGGTGACCTGGGCGTCGAAGTAAATGTCGATGGACGCGTCGTCGATGACGGATGAGCTGTCGGTGGTGTACTCGGCGATACCGTGCCGGCTGCAGAGCTCTTGGAGCTTGGCCTCGTTGCGGCCGACCAGGATCGGCTCGACCTGGATGCGCGTGCCGTCGTCGAGAAGGAGTCCGCCGGCGTCGCGGATGGGCAGAATGGACCGAAGGAGATGCTGACGGTAGCCCATGCGGCCGGTGACGCCGTTCATGGCGATGCGCAAGGTACGGGTGGGTGTGGGCATGAGAGATTGCCCTTTCTGTGCACTGATGACGAAGGACGTGGGACGACGGCGAGCCATGACGGATGGGGCCGCGGCGACGGTGTGGCGGAAAGTCCACTACGCGTCGTGAGGGAAAGTCAGCTTCGGAATGCGCTTTCCAAGCTATGCTGTCGAAGTCGATCGGTCAAGAGTCGTTCGTCGATCGCAGCAATTTCGCAGGGGGTGAGGGGTGTATGGCCGCAGTACGACTGAGCGATGTGGCCGCGGCTGCGGGCGTCTCGCAGGCCACAGCGTCGCGGGTACTCAACGGCTCGTCACGAGTGCCCGGCGAGGGTGTGGCCGATCGCGTACGCGCAGCAGCGGCCGATCTCGGCTACATCGCCAACGCTCAGGCCCAGGCGCTGGCCCGGTCGTCGACGGGCTTGATCGGGCTCGTGGTGCACGATGTGGCCGACCCCTACTTCTCGTCCATCGTTCGCGGCGTGCAGAACGAGGCTCGCGCGGCCGACAAGCTGGTACTGCTGGCCAGTACCGAGCGCGATTTCGCTCTCGAACGGCAGTCGGTCGCCACCTTCATCTCGCACCGCGCCGACGCCATCATCCTGGCCGGCTCGAGGCAGAGCGGCGACCTGGACCGAGCGTTGGAACAGGAGTTCGCGGCATACCGCGACAACGGCGGCAGGGTGGTCGTGATCGGGCAACCGGTACCGTTCGCCTCTGCCGTCGAACCCGAGAATTTCGCCGCATCGGCGGCTTTGGCGCAGGCCCTGCACGAGCACGGCCATCGCCGCTTCGCGATCATCGGCGGCCCGGGAAACATCCGGACCTCGACCGATCGTCGCAACGGCTTCGTCGAGACACTGTGCACACACGGCGTCACACCGGAAATCGAAGTGGCCGGGGACTTCTCACGAGACGGTGGCTACAGCGCCGCGCGGCGCCTGGCGGCTGCGCTCGAGCTCTCCCCCGGTCACGGCGTTCCACCCTGCGTGTTCGCGGTCACCGACGTCATGGCCATCGGGGCAATCGCAGCGTGGCGTGAGCTGGGCCTGAGCGTGCCGGAGGACGTCTGCGTCGCCGGATTCGACGACATCCCCACGCTGCGCGATCACTCTCCGAGCCTGACCACCGTCGCACTCTCTTTGGTGGATATCGGCGAGCGAGCCGTGCAGCTCGCCCTCGATCCGGATAGTCGCCCTGGAAGCCGGGAGTGGGCCCCGGGAACCGTCGTCCTGCGGCGCAGCACTGCTCTGAACAGCTGATTGTCCGAATTGCTTGACACTGTGGGCGCGATCACACTACGTTGGGCGACAGCTTCGGAAAGCGCATTCCAGCGGGAGTAGACGGACCCGCCTCCTACTAGATCGAGGACTCCTTATGACGACAACATCGTCGGTCGAAGTCCGTTCTGCCACTGCGTCGGTTCCTCAACCCGCACCGACCCGTCGTCGACGGTTCCCTTCGCTCCGCAACACCTGGTCCGGCCTCTGGCGACCCTTGGCCCTCGTGGCTGTGCTCGTCGCGGCATGGTGGGCCGTCACGGCCTCCGAACTCGTTGCGCCCTATATTCTTCCGTCACCCGGTGACACGTGGTCGACGATGGTGGACAACGCGTCCTACCTCGCCGGCCACACCTGGGTTACGACGTACGAAACCGTCGCCGGCTTCATCATCGCCAGCGGCGTCGGTATCGCCGTCGCAGTGGTGATGATCTACTCGTCCTCGATCGAGAAGACGATGTACCCGCTCATCCTGTTCGCCCAGGTGATTCCGAAGATCGCCATTGCGCCGCTGTTCGTCGTGTGGCTCGGATTCGGTCCCAGCCCCAAGATCCTCGTGGCCGTCCTCATGGCCTTCTTCCCCATCGTCATCGCCGGAATGGCGGGATTGCGTTCGGTCGATCCCGAGATCCTCGAACTCACCTCGACAATGGGTGCGAGCAAGTGGAAGACGTTCTGCAAGGTGCGTTTTCCCGCGTCGTTGCCGCAGCTCATGTCCGGTCTCAAGATCGCCGCAACACTCGCGGTGACCGGAGCTGTGGTCGGTGAGTTCGTCGGTGCCAACGAAGGTCTGGGGTACGTGATCCTCCAGGCGAACGGAAACATCGACACAGCAATGCTTTTCGCCGCGCTCATCATCATGTCACTCCTGGGAATTCTCCTCTTCCTGATCATCGAGATTGCCGAGAAGTTCCTCATCCCCTGGCACGCATCGCGTCGCTCCACCGCGTCCGTCGGCGCTGTGTGATCCGCATGCTCTCCCTCCATCGAAGGACACATTTCATGAAGCTCAAGAACGTTCTGGTGGCGACCGTCGCGTCGTCCGCTCTCGTACTCGCCGGATGCAGCGGAGGAGGTGGAGGCGAGGAGAAGGCCCCGGGTGCCGACGGTGAAACCACCGCGACCTCGCTGATGCTCAATTGGTATCCCTACGGCGAGCACGCCCCGTTCTACTACGGAGTGCAAGAAGGCATCTTCGCCGAGCACGGTATCGACCTCACCATCACTGCGGGCCAGGGATCGACCAAGACCGCACAGGCCGCGGGCTCCAACCAGACCGATTTCGGCTGGGCCGACACAGCGGCCGTGATGTCCAACATCGACAAGGGGGTCAAGATCAAGAGCCTCGGCGTATTCCTGCAGACGACGCCGTCGGCTGTGCAGGTCTACGCAGACGGACCGATCCAAACCACCGCCGACCTCGCCGGAAAGACCATCGCCGTCTCCGCCGGGGATGCGCCCACTACTACATTCCCCATCTTCCTCGACCGCGTCGGCGTTCCCGAGGACCAAGTTCAGCAGCAGAGTCTGGACTCCGCGGGCAAGATCGCCGCGATGCTCTCGGGTCAGGTCGACGGTCTCATCGGCTTCGCACACGACCAGGGGCCCAACATCGCGAACAAGTCCGGGCGCGAGATGCGCTACCTCCGTTACTCCGACGAGGGCTTGAACTTCTACAGCAACGGCCTCATCGCCAACACGTCGACCATCGAGCGCTCCCCCGAACTCGTTCAGGCCATGGTCGACGCCACCCGCGAATCGTTCGAGGCAGCCATCGCCAATCCTGAAGCGGCCGTAGCATCGATGGTCGGTAAGGACCCGCAGACTCCGCCGGAGTCGGTGCTTCTGCAGCAGTGGCAGGAAACCATTCCGCTGCTCACCACAGACAACACCGAAGGAATGGCTCCGGGTGTCAACAGCGACGAGGACTGGGCCAACACCATCAGCATCCTCAGCGATGCCGGACTCACCGAGGCTGGAGCCGAGTCCTCGACCTACTGGGACTCGACCTTCACCTCCAACGAGGAATGAGACGTGACCATGAATGCGATCACCAGCGAACGGCCTCCCACCGTGACGGAGACCGCGGTCTCCGTCGACAACCTCAGCGTCCAGTTCTCGTCCAAACGAGGTGACGTCACCGCTCTCTCCGACGTCGACCTCCGAGTCGGGAAAGGTGAGTTCGTCTCCATTGCAGGGCCTTCCGGTTGCGGCAAATCCACCCTCCTCAAAGTGGTCGCCGGCCTCACCGGTGCCTCGCGTGGGTCGGTCCAGCTGGTCGGCAAGGAGGTCAAGGGCCCGCAACGCAACATCGGCTACGTCTTCCAACGTGCTGCATTGCTCGAATGGCGGACCGTGCGCAAGAACATTCTGCTTCAGGGTGAGATGCGCGGGATGAACAAGAAGGCAGCGGCCGCGAAGGCCGATCAGCTCATCGAGATGACCGGGTTGACGGGTTTCGAGGGAGCACTCCCCCACGAGCTGTCCGGCGGTATGCAGCAGCGCGTATCCCTCTGCCGCGCATTGCTTCACGAACCCGAAGTGTTGCTCATGGACGAGCCTTTCGGAGCTCTGGACGCTCTCACCCGCGAGAAGATGAACGTCGAGCTGCACCGCATCTGGCGGGAAACGGGTACCACGGTAATGCTCGTCACCCACTCCGTCGCCGAAGCGGTGTACCTCGCCAACCGGGTGGTCGTCATGAGCCCGCGGCCGGGTCGGATAGTGGACATCCTCGACGTCGACCTTCCTGTGCATCGGGACTACAGCGCAACGATGGAGAAGCCTGAATTCATCAGTGTTGCAAACACTGTCCGCGATCTCCTGGGAGCGACAACGAGCGCGGACTGATCACCACCGCAAAAGGCCCTGCAGACCTCGATGGTCTGCAGGGCCACTTGCCGTCGTCACAGCCGTGTTTCACGTGTGACTTGTTCTCGACGTCGAGCTGGTCAGCTCCGAGCCATCGTCTCCCGCGCGGCTCCTCGCTCCACCACTCGACGAGCGGTTCGGGCAACGGCCTCGTCGATCAGGAATCCCTTGCTGTCGACGGCCACACCTGAGGTGGCACGTTCCAAGTCGGCCAACAATTCCTCTGCCTCACGCACCTCGTCCTCCGATGGCACGAACACCGTTCGTACAGGAGCGAGTTGAGCCGGATGAATACACGCGCGACCGACAAACCCGAGACCGGCCAGCGTGCGTGTATCAGCCTCGAACGCATCGGCATCGCGGAAGTTGCGCGACACCGCTGCCGGCGGCGGATCGATTCCGGCCGCGACGCTGGCCGCCACCACCTGAGCGCGCACGAACGACAGTGACTCCGCGGAGCCGTCGACACCCAGATCGGCGGCGAGGTCCACTTCCCCGATCTGAAGGAACCGCACCCGAGGTGCACGGGCAATCTCGAGAGCGGCGAACACTCCGGCGGCCGTCTCGATGAGGGGCGAGACCACCGCGCTACTGCCACTCAACAGAGCATCGGCTTGTTCGATCTCACCAGCAGACGACACCTTGGGCAGCCAGACACCCGTCAAGTTCGGGTGCAGCACCGCACGAATGTCGTCTTCCTGCAACACCCCTGGATTGACGCGTACCCAGATCTGCACGTCACCCGGTTCGCAGGCTGCAACCCACGCAGCCACCGTCGCACGGGCATGGTCCTTGTTCTCCGCGGTGACGGCGTCTTCGAGATCCAACACCACCGCGTCAGTGCCCGATGCCAGTGCTTTGTCGAAGCGCTCCGGCACGTCCCCGGGAACGTAGAGGTACGTCAGAGCCGACCTCATCCGATGACTCCCGTACCCGCGACGAGGGACTTCGCGATGACGGTGCGCATGATGTCGTTGGTGCCCTCACCGATAGCCATCAGCGGGGCGTCACGGTAGAGGCGCTCGACCACGAACTCGGTGGAGTAGCCGTAGCCACCGTGAATACGCATGGCCTCGAGGCTGGCAGTGATGGCGGCCTCGGAGGCGAAGTACTTCGCCATGCCGGCTTCCATATCCACTCGCTTACCCGAATCCGCTTGTGATGCAGCCCAGTAAGTCATCAGACGTGCAGCCTGGAGCTGGGTCGCGATGTCGGCGATCTTGAGCTGGATGGCCTGGAACTCGGCTATGGGCTGACCGAATGCGGTGCGCTGCTTCGCGTATTCGAGCGCGGCGTCGTAGGCAGCCTGCGCGATGCCGACACTGCGTCCGGCGATGTTGAGACGGCCGATCTCGAGACCCGACAGTGCTTGTTGCAGACCACGACCCTCCACACCACCGAGAAGCGCATCGACGGGGACGCGCACATCGGTGAAGGTGATCTCACACGATTCGGTGCCCTTGTAGCCGAGCTTGCCCATGTCGCGCTGCACCTCGAACCCGTCGGTCGTGGTGTCGATCAGCAGCAGCGACATACCCTTGTGCGCCGGCGTGGTCGAGGTGTCGGTCTTGACCAGTACCGGAAGCACATTCGCGTGCCGTGCGTTGGTGATCCACGTCTTGGCACCATTGACGACGTAGTGGTCGCCGTCGCGCTTGGCGGTGGTCTTGATGCCCTGCAGGTCGGTACCGGCACCGGGCTCGGTGAGACCGACACCGGTTCGCCATTCACCGGACGCAAGCTTGGGCAGCAGTGTCTTCTTCTGCTCCTCGGTGCCGTGCTTGCCGATCATCCAACACGAGAGGTTGTGGCTGCCGAGAATGCCGGCGACGCCCATCCATCCTCGGGCCAGCTCCTCGTAGACCAGGGTGAACGAGACCTTGTCGAGGTCCAGGCCGCCGTACTCCTCGGGCGTCGTGATCCCGAACAGGCCCATGGCCTTCATGTGCTCGACGATCTCGGTGGGGTACCGACCCGTCTTCTCCCACTCGTTGGCTACCGGGACGATTTCCTTGTCGACGAAGGTGCGCAACGCTTTACGGAATGCCGACTGCTGTTCGTCGTATGTGAAGTCCATGATGAAGTCCTGTCGGTTGGGGTGTCGTCGATCAAAGTGTCACGGTGCCGGCGCGATGGCTGCGGCGAGATCGAGAATGGCGGTCAGGTCGGTTTCGTCGACCAGTCCGAGGATGCGGTCGGCGAGCTCGGCGGCACGAGAGTCGTTGCCGCAGTTGCCGAGAAACTTCTCCAGCAGACGGTCGTCGCTCAGCGGGAATCCAGCGGATCCCTGACTGCCGCCGACGGAGGCGTCCAACACTCGTCCGTCGGTGAGGGTGAGAACCGCCCTGCCCGACGCGGCGGCCGCGGGAACCTCGGACGGGAGGTTCGTCACCCGCACCTTCCGGGCGGTGGCGAGGACGTCTTCGCGTGCGATGGACTCGCCGGTGTACGTAGAGACGGTGATCGCGCCGTCGTGCAGTAATGCCGCCACACTCCACGGCAGGTCGAACTTGCCGTCGTAGGTACTACGCGGTGAGGCGACCCCGGTGTTGGGTCCGCAGACAAACGGACTCGAATCGGGGTGAACGAACACCTCGATGTCGGCGACATCGCTGGCCTGAACTGCGTTGTCGCCGAGCGCCTTCGTCACTGCATCGAGCGTGACGTGCATCAGCTGGCAACTGGGGTACGGCTTGATGCCGATCCGGGTGGCTTCCCACCGGGTGCCAAGTCCCTCCGTCAGTGCCGCAAAATTCGTCGGCCGGTCGGTCAGCGCAGCGTAAATTCCGCGTCGACCTTCGAGAACCGACGATGGTCCAGTGGCACCGGCGGCGGCGAGGCGGGCAGCCAGCACACCGTTCATGCTGGCTGATCCAGGATGCAGCGCTTTGGTGTCGGCATCGGTATCGAGAAACTCGAGCAGTCCCGAGCTCGACGACCCGGCGATACCTAGAGCGTTGACCAACGTCTCGGTGTCGAACTTCGAGAGATGGCCGGCAACAAGTGCGGCAGTCAACGGACCCACCGCTGCAGTGGCATGCACGCCCCGAGCGTGGAATCCATGCGGGCTGACTTCACCGAGGCGACAGGCAGTTTCGAGACCTAGGGCGGCGGCGGTCAATACATCTGAGCCCGAGGCCGACACCTGCTGCCCGACGGCAAATGCCGCAGGAAGGGATACGGCCGTCGCGTGGACCAGAGCGCCCGCGTGCGTGTCGTCGAAGTCCAGCGAGTGCAGCATCACCCCGGTCGCGAAAGCGGCTGCCGGCGCGGACAGTCCGCGTGTACCTGTGAGAGGCCGCGCCTCCGGTGGGCCGCCGAGAGCGTCGGCCACAGTCCAGCCCGGTCGGCCGTAGCCGAGGCGTTGGGCCGCAACGGTATTGCCCACGCCGTCGAGTAGGTGACGCGCGGCCGCGTGCCGGACGTTCTCCGGCAGGTCGGCAACGGTGACACCCGATGCCCACTCCGCCAGGATCGCCGAGGTCACGCCCGAACCTCGTCCTTCGCCGTTCCGAAGGCACCCTCCGCCTTCAGTTTTGCGACGCGTTCGTCGTCGTAGCCCAGTTGGTCGCGCACGATGTCGTCGAAGTGCTCGTTGCGCTGCGGCGCTCGGCGGTACTGCTTGGCCTCGGAACCGAAGTTCACCGGTGAGGCGACCTGGCGAACCGTGTTGTACACCGGGTGCTCGGTCTCGACCACAAGATTGCGTGCGAGCGTGTGAGGTTCGGTCAGCGCATGCTCGACGTCGTTGATCGGACCGGTCGGCACCCCGGCCGGGCCGAGCTTCGATAGCCAGTGCTCGACGGTATTCGTAGCGAACACCGCTTCCAGGATCGGCAAGAGCACGTCCTGATGCTTGCCACGCAGCGAGAAGTTGCTGAACCGCGGATCGGCACCGAGATCCGGGCGATCGATGGCGACGACGAGCCGGTCCCAGAACTTCTCCTTCGCGCAGCCGACGATGAGCCAGCCGTCCGTCGCCTCGAAGGCCTGGAACGGCACCAGGGACGGGTGCGCCGAGTTCTTCGTACGGATCGGCTCGAAGCCGGCGTTGAGATGCCACGTCGCGGGATACGTGAGCAGAGACATCGCTGTGTCGTACAGCGAGACGTCGCAGTCCCCGCCGATGCCGTCGCGTCGGGCAGCGTGCAATCCCGACAGCAGCGAAATGGCAGCGACGAATCCACCGGAGTAATCGACCAGCGACAGACCGGATTTGGTGGGCGGGCCGTCGGGGTCGCCGGTGACGCTCATCCAGCCGGCGAGACCCTGCAGAATGTAGTCGTAGCCAGGCTCTTTCGCGCGAGGGCCGGTCATACCGAAGCCGGTGAGACTGCAGCACACGATCGCGGGATTGAGGTGCTTGAGCTGGTCGTAGGTGATGCCGATCTTCTCGGGCACGTCACCGCGGAGGTTGGAATAGACGGCGTCGCTGGTACGGACGAGGTCCTCGAACACCGCTCGCCCGCTCGGTGTCGAAAGATCCAGTGACAGAGACCGTTTGTTGCGGTTGAAGCTCTCGAAGAAGAGCGAGTCCTCACCCTCGTTGTAGGGCGGGACGTAGCGTCCGACGTCGCCGCCGACACTGGGGTCCTCGATCTTGATGACATCCGCGCCCAGATCGGCCAGATGCAGGCTGCCGAACGGGCCCGCGCCGTACTGCTCGAGGGAGATGATGCGGACGTCTTCGAGTGGCCTCATGCGTCGGAATCTTTCGTCTGTAGTTCAGGGTCTGCGGGGAGTTCGAGCGGGCCGTTCTTCGCTTCGGGGAAGTAGTTCTGCCCGATGCCACTGTCGCGGGTGGCGACCATGACCGAGCGCTTCCATGAAATGACTTCGACGCCATCCTGATTGAGGCCGCGGGTGATCATCGAGACGATGCCGGCATAGGGGCGTGATTCGGACTTGCGCAGTCCGGTGCAGATGCTTTCGGCGTAGAGCGTGTCGCCTGCGTACACCGGGTGCGACATCTTGATGTCGGTGAAGGCGAGGTTCGAGATCGCGTTCTGACTCATGTCGATCACCGAAAGTCCCAGCACCACAGAGACTGTGAAGCCGGAGTTGACGATGACCTTCCCATCGGTGATGGGGTTCTGCGATGCCAGGTGCGCGTTGAAATGGTTCTGGTTGGTGTTGAGCGACAGCAGCGTGATCCACGTGTTGTCGGTCTCCGAGATCGTCCGCCCGAAGGGATGTTGGTAGACGTCCCCCACGGCGTAGTCGTCGAAGAAGCGCCCCAGAACGGCCGGATGGATTGCCACCGTGTCTCCTCGTGTCAGTTTGGCGAGTGCCTTACCTAGACCATAAACATCAGATGTTTACGGCGTCAAGGGTTCGAGGAAACCGACAATCCAACGAAGTTCAGGTGAATCGACCCGATAAAGAGCAGATGTTTATGGGTTGCGGAGTCGATCCATCTGTCGGTACGAGTCGCCGAGGTGGTCGAGATGCTTGCGCATCAAGTCCATTGCGGCCATCGAATCACCCGCTTGCACCACGTCCAGCAGTCCTCGGTGGTCGCTGTCGACGCACTGCCAGAAGCCCTCGGGCGCGTGGTCGCGACCGAATCGACCGGACAGGACGCGAAAGACAGGAGCGGTGATGAGCTCGAGCAGGGGGTTGTGGGCCGCGCGAAGCAAGACGAGGTGGAATTCCTGGTTCTTGGCGAAGGTCTCGGGCCCCTGCACTTGATTGGGGTCGAAGATCGTCGCGTTGAGCTGCTCTAGATGCTCGTCGGTGCGGCGGAACGCAGCAATGCCTGCGGCCGGTACCTCCATCAGGTTGCGCACTTCCATCAGCTGGTCGACGGTGACGGTTTCGGCTGCGGCCATCAGGGCCACACCGGTCTCCAGATGCTCACTGATGTGTCCGACGCTGGGGACGGCAACGAAGCTTCCTCCGGTCACTCCCCTGGTCGTCTCGATCAGGTTCTGACTGGCCAGGGACCGGAGAGCTTCGCGAATGGTGCTACGGCCGACGCCGAACTCGGCGGTGAGCTCGGACTCGCCTGGTAGCCGCTCCCCCGGTTGCAGCTCACCGGACAGAATGCGGCTCCGAAGATGGCCGGCGAGAACCGCATACGCGGGGACACTCTTGGCGGTGGCCTTGAGCGAAGCCGATTGAGCCACTTCTGCCCCCTGGTTGTCGACGACGGGTACTGGTCGGCTCGAGCTTAGCCTGGCCGATGCTCGGAGATGCAGGGATCGCAACCCTCGATACATCCGCTCTTTCGTAGGAAAAATCCGACACCGTCGCGGACGAGACTGGAAATTTAGACAAAGTAGACGCAATACATCAGAGGTATTGCTTTTCCGGTTGATCATCAGCACTATGACTCATGTCACCTCAGCGGTGACCCAACGACTTCGTAAACAGGCGGAGCACGCCTTCCCGCTCCACTCGGGCACCGACAGAACGGACGCAGCATGAAACGCATTGGAGTCGACGTCGGCGGCACGTTCACCGACCTCGTCCTGTGGGACGACGACGGCACGGTCGTCGTGCACAAGACCCCGTCCACTAACCACGATCCCTCGATCGGCACGATGGACGGAATCAAGGTCCTCGCCGAACGCGCAGGGATCGACCCGTCCGAAATCGACATGTTCTTCCACGGCACCACCGTGGCCACCAACATCGTGCTCGAGCACAACGGCTGCGACGTCGGCATGATCACCACCGAGGGTTTCCGCGACCTGCTGCACATCGCACGCAAGAAGCGTCCTCTCAATTACTCGAATTACCAGGATCTTCCGTGGCAGAAGTGGCAGCTCGTGCCGCGACGCAACCGTCGGGTAGTCCCCGAACGCATCGATGCAGCAGGAAATATTCTGACTCCGCTCGATGAAGATGCTGTGCGAGAACAGGTTCGACTGCTACGTGAGCGAGGCGTGCAGGCCATCGCCGTCGCATTCCTTCACGCGTACCGCAATCCGACTCACGAGCAACGCGTCAGAGCCATCATCGAGGAGGAGTTCCCCGGCGTCTTCATCTCCCTCTCCAGCGAGGTGGCCCCGCAATACCGGGAGTACGAACGCTTTTCGACCGCCGCGCTCAACGCCTTCATCGGACCGAAGACCTCGAAGTACATCGAGAACCTCGCCGGTAAGGCCAAGGCGGCGCAGGTCGGCGAAGACGTACACCTCATGACCTCGGCCGGCGGGCTAGTCACCTCGCGCAGCGCCAGCGAAATCCCGGTCTCACTCCTGACCAGCGGTGTGGTCGCCGGCCTGCTCGGCGGCTGCGCCATCGGCAAGGCGTCCGGCTACCCCAGTGTCATCACCCTCGATGTCGGTGGCACCTCCGCGGACGTCGGGGTGGCACCGGACGGCGTCCTGCGGATGAAGCATCTGCTCGACACCCGAATCGGTGACTACCACGCGATGGTGCCGATGGCCGAGGTCGACACCATCGGTGCCGGCGGCGGTTCCATCGCCGTGGTCGACGACGGCGGCATGTTCCGCGTCGGACCACGCAGTGCTGGTGCCGTTCCCGGACCGGCGTGCTACGGACACGGCGGCACCGAACCGACCTCCACCGACGCCATGGTGATGATGGGATGGCTGCGCGAGAAGAGCTTCCTGTCCGGAACCATGGAGGTCAAGCCCGAGCTGGCACGCGAGGCGATTCAGACGCATATCGCCGACAAGCTCGACACCCCGCTCGACGACGCCGCGATGGGCATCTTCAAGATCCTCGCCCATTCAATGACCGAGGCGATCAGCCTGCACTCGGTGCGCAAAGGCTATGACCCACGCGACTTCTCACTGATCGCCGAGGGTGGCGCGGGGCCACTGTTCGCGTGGCAGATCGCCGACCAGCTCGGCATTCCGCGAGTCATCGTGCCCGGTCACCCCGGCATCACCTCCGCCGTGGGCCTGCTCACCACCGACATCCGCTACGAGGAGCCGACGACGGTGTGGACATCCTCGGCAGACCCGAACATCGAACTTCTGCAGGAGCAGATCGAGCGTCTGTCGGCCCTCGCCGTCGCGCAGCTCGAGAAGGACGGTGTTGCAGCCGAGAACATTTCGCTCGAACGCAGTGTCGACTGCCGCTACGTGGGCCAAGGCTACGAATTGCGCGTCGCCGCACCGGACGGCGACATCGACGACGTGTGGGTCAAGACCGTCGCCGAGGCATTCCACGAAGTGCACGGACGCACCTACTCACAGCGGTTCGACGACAAGCCCGTACAGCTGATCAACGTCCGTGTCACCGGCGTGGGTGCGGTTCCGCACGTGCAGATCGCCGACATCGCCGTGGGCACCGCCGACTCCTCGGCCGCGATCAAGACGACCACGCAGGCGCTGTTCTGGCAGGACGAGACGTCCGCGCCGCAATGGGTGGACACCCCGGTCTACGAGCGGTCGTTGTTGTTGGCGGACAACAAGATCGACGGTCCTGCGATCGTCGAGCAGTTCGATTCCACCACGATCATCGGCATGAACCAGCACGCCACCGTCGACGCCGTCGGCCACATCATCATCGAGAGGAACCCCGCATGAGCAAGGCGCTGATGCCCACCACCGGAGTGTCACTTGCGGGCGAATCCACTCGAACCTGGAACGACGTCGAGGTCGATCCCATCACCCTGCGCGTCATCGGCGGAGCACTGCAGTCGATGGCCAAGGAGATGGCCCAGGTCCTCTACCGCATGGCGTACTCATCGCTCATCCGAGAGTCCGAGGACCTCGGCGCGGGCATCTTCGACATCAACGGACGCGAACTGTGTGAGTCGGATTCGACTCCGATGCACTGCGGTTCGATTCCCGCCTACATCAAGGGCGTCAACCGTCGCCTCGCCGGAACGTACAAGCCCGGAGATGTGGTGCTGCACAACCATCCGTACCACGGAGCGGCGCATTCACCCGATTACGGCGTGATCATTCCGATCTTCTGGCAGGGCGAGCACATCGGCTTCGCCGGGTGTACCGGTCACGTGTCCGATGTCGGCGGCAACTTCCCAGGCCTGTGCATGGACGTCGTCGATGTGTGGGCCGAGGGCAAGCTGACGGACTCGATGAAGATCTACGAGGCCGGGGTCCGCAACGACTACCTGATTCAGCACATCCTCGATAACGTCCGCACGCCCGAGCAGAACCGCGGCGACCTCGAAGCATTGATCGCCTGCTCGCGGATCGGCGAAAAACGATTCACCGAGCTGCTCGAGAAGTACGGCCTCGATACCGTGATGAGTGCGGGTGAACGCTGGATGGACTACTCCGAGTCCATGCTGCGCAAAAAGATTCGAGAGATTCCGGACGGCAGCTACACCGCGCCCATCGGATACCTCGACGACGACGGTAAGAACCGCAACGAACCGCTCAAGGTGGCCGTGCGGGTGCAGGTCGAGGGCGAGGACATTCTCATCGACCTCACCGGCTCGAACAGCCAGGTGCCCACCGCGTTCAACGTCCCGTTCGAGGGTTCGGTTCTACCGGTGGCTGTCTCGGCCATTCGCACGATTCTGCTCGACGAGGATCTGACGGAGGAATTCGTTCCTCAGAACGACGGGTGCTTCCGACCCGTCAAGGCCTATGCCCCCGAGGGGACGATCTTCAACCCTGACTTCCCCGCATCGTGCTTCGCGCGGTTCTCGCAGGTGAACCGCGTATTCGACTCGATCAATCTTGCACTGGCCCCGGTGCTTCCGGATCATGCGATCGCGGGATCGTCCGCCGCTCTGTGCGCCATCGCCTATTCGGGCATCGCGCCGGACGGCGAGTCGTATTGGGTCTACATCGAAATCAACGAGGGCTCGTACGGCGGCCGCAACGGCAAGGACGGTATGGACGCCGTCGACGCCCTGATGGCGAACACCCGCAACAACCCCATCGAGGAGCTCGAGCTCAACCACGCCATGCGCGCGTTGCGGTACGAGCTGCGTGACGAGGCTCCCGCACCAGGGAAGTGGCGCGGCGGTATCGGCAGTGTGCGCAAGTGGTTGATGGAGACCGATACGTTCCTCGGGTCCGAGGCCGACAACCGGTCGGATCCGCCGGCTGGAGCCCTCGGTGGCCACAACGGTGTGTCCGGCTCGTTCACCAGGAACGCCGGGACCGACCGCGAGGAAGTGTTGTACTCCAAGGTCACTCAGGAGACGATTCGTTCCGGTGAGACGCTGGAGATCAAACTGCCCTCGGGCGGTGGATTCGGAAACCCGTTCGAGCGTGATCCGTTCCAGGTGCTCAGCGACGTCTGGGACGAGTACCTCACCGAGGACGATGCTCGCCGCGACTACGGTGTGGTCGTGAACACCGATTCGTGGACGGTAGACGAGGACGCGACGGCCGAGCTGCGCGCCCGGAGCGCAGCCTGATCGAGGACGGGACCTTCGGCGGTGTCGTCCGGTGGATCGACGACCGGAACGACACCCCGGGGCCCCTGTCCGGCCTGCGCATCGGCGTCAAGGACAACATCGACGTGGCCGGCGTCGAGACCACCTGCGCGTCGGAGTTCTTCGAGGACAACGTCGCCGCGTCGGACGCCGAAGTCGTCTCCCGCCTGCGACGCGCAGGCGGGTCGGTGGTCGCGAAACTGAACATGGCCGAGTTCGCCGTCGGCGTCACCTCGCAGAATTCGGCCGCCGGCCCGTCGTACAACCCGTGGAATCGCACCCGGGTGCCCGGCGGATCGAGTGGCGGATCGGGGATTGCCGTCGCCGCTGGATTGGTCGACGCATCCCTGGGCACCGACACCGGCGGGTCGGTGCGCCTACCCGCCGCGGCATGCGGACTCACCGGTCTCCGCCCGAGCTGGGGATCGATCAGCAACGACGGTGTGTTCCCGGTGAGCGAGCAGTTCGACACCGTAGGCCCGATGGCGAGGGCGATTACCGAAGTGAAAGCCCTGTTCGACGTCCTGTCCCCCAGCCCATCCGAGCCCTCGGAGGTCACACGCATCGGCGTGCCCACTGTGTTCCTCACCGCGGACGTGGACTTTGGCGTTGCGCAGACCGTCGCGGCCGCGGTGCGCACGTTTGCCGAACTGGGGTACGAGATCGTCCCCATCCAACTCGAGCACGCCGCCGACGCCCAGGACATCGTCTACACGATCGTGTACAGCGACCTAGCTCGGCGCCATCGGCACCGGCTCGACACCGAGCCTTCACGCTTCCAACCCGCTACCCATGAGCGAATAGCGTTGGGCCTGAGTATCTCCGAGTCCGACCGTGCCCGTGCACTCGCTGGCCGTGATCTGTTCCGCGAGGCCATGACCACCACGTTCGAGATGGTCGACGTGGTGCTGACCCCGGCCATGCCCGTCGATGTCCCCCCGAGGGACGGGGGTGACGACGTGGTCGCGCTCTCGCGCCGGATGGGACAATTCACGTATCCATGGTCGTTGCACGCCGGCCCGACGCTGGCTCTGCCGGTCGGGTTCCACCCGTCCTCGGGTATGCCGGTGGGAGCGCAACTCACCGCTGCGGCGCACCGTGAGGGTGCGTTGTTCGGCTTGGGCGAGCGATACCAAGCGGCGACCGAATGGCATCGAGCCAGACCACCGCATACATCAGATCTTTAACGGCGATAATCCCGCCTTTACGGTGATTTTGTCCCAGTTGACCTCACCTTGACGCCCTAAACATCTTATGTTTAAGTAGATAGCAGCTGTTACGTACGTCTCACTACAGGTGGGCATGCGACAGCCGACACTCCCACTTCGGCACCGTCACGCCGATCAGCAAGCGAGGACGCAGATGCATTTACGCCGAATCACCTCGATCATGACAGCTGTGGCGCTGTCCGGCGCGCTGGTGGCGTGCGGATCAGATCCCGGTCCCGACGCGGACCCGGCCAACCCGGTCACGATCGACGTCACCGTCTCGGCAGCGGCCGAAATCTACAGCATCCCTTGGCTTGTCGCGCAAAAGCAGGGACTGTTCGAGAAGCACGGCGTGATCGTGGAGAACATCGTGCCGGGCAAGGGCGGCAGCGCGACCATGCGCACGCTGCTCGACGGCAACATCCCCATCGGTGAAGTCAGCTACCCGTCGATCGTGCAAGCAGACGCGGCCGGCTCCGAACTGCGCATCGTCGGCGGCGGCACGCAGGGGCCGTACCCGATGAATTTCTACGCGCTCGCTTCCAACACCGACATCAACTCCATCGAGGACGTCCGCCGGTGGGCCTACACCCGTCCCAACTCGGCCTCCGACGCCCTCACACGCCTCATTCCCTCTCTCGCGGGCGTAGACGCCGGCCAGATCGAGCGGGTCGCCTCCGGCGGAATCGGCGAGGGGTTTGCACTTCTCGAAGCCGGCAACGTCGATATCGCCCTCGTCCCCTCCATCGTCGCCGAACAGCGGCCCGAGGACTTCAAGCTGATCGTCAGTAGCCCCGACTACATGTCGCGGTTCCTGCAGTCGACGATCACCACGACCAAGGACTACGCCGCGAGCAACCCGGGCGTCGTGCGTGCGATCAACGCCGGTTATACCGAGGCGGTCGCATCCATCAATGCCGATCCTGTTGCCGCCGCGGAGATCTACGCGGCGTACACGGGATTCGACGTCGAGTCGGCCACCGCAGTGGTCGAACGCGCGTCCTCGGTCGGCACGTGGGGCGGCGGCTTCGACACAGCGTCCGTCGAATCCGCCCAGGACGGCGTGGAAGCGTCGGGGAGCGATCGCGTACCCAATTTCTGCACTCTGTTCGACCCGGAGTTCCTCGCCGAAGGAGTCGAGAACGATGTCCCCGGCGACTGCGACTCCTGACCGAAATTTCCCACCACCAGAAGGTATCGACGTGACTCACGCAGCGACTCGACCCCGCCCCGACACCACCTCCGCCATCGCCGTCGCATCGTCGGTGTCGCGGCGCTTCGGTGATGTGACCGCCCTCCACGAGATCGACTTGTCCATCGGCCGAGGCGAATTCGTCTCCGTCGTCGGGCCCAGTGGCTGCGGCAAGTCCACTCTGCTCGAGGTGTTCGCCGGACTACAGGATCACGACGGCGGCACCGTGCACGTCGACGGCCAACCGCTCACCGGCCCTCGGTCCAAGACTGCAGTCATCTTCCAGGAATCGGCGACGCTGCCCTGGCGGACCGTCCGCGACAACGTGGCGTTCGCCCTCGAAGTGCGGGGCGTCGGCAAGCGGGACAGACGCGCCCGCGCCGACGAGCTGCTGAACACTGTGGGGCTGAGCAAGTTCGGCGACCACTACCCCACCCAGCTGTCGGGCGGTATGCGCCAGCGTGTGGCCATCGCGCGGTGCCTGTCCATGGAACCCGACCT
Source organism: Rhodococcus sp. WWJCD1 (assembly GCF_002258735.1). Lineage (NCBI taxonomy): Bacteria > Bacillati > Actinomycetota > Actinomycetes > Mycobacteriales > Nocardiaceae > Rhodococcus > Rhodococcus sp. WWJCD1. Next base: position 86,992 of record NZ_NOXY01000025.1, on the reverse strand, counting down.
CATTCTCGCGGACGAGCCGTTCGGAGCACTCGACGAGCAGACGCGACTGGTCATGTCGTACGAGCTACTCAAGATCGTCGAAAAGCTCACGTGCGGAGTCCTGTTCATCACTCACAGCATCCAGGAAGCGGTACTGCTGTCCGATCGCGTGCTGGTGATGAGCGCGCGGCCCGGCCGATTCATCGACGAGGTGGACATCGACCTCCCGCGACCGCGATCCGAGGACGTACTGGCGAGTCCCGAGGCTGTCGCTCTGCACGAACGTATCTGGTCACGGCTGCGGGACGAGGCCAAGAAGACGATGAGCATCGAACCATGAGTACGCCCACGCGCGAGAGCACGCGCGCCTCCGTGGTCCCCGGATACATCCGGCCTGCCCCCTCCAAACAACTCGGTCTCCCAGCATGGGGATGGACGGTACTCATCCTCGTCGCGGCACTGGTGGCCATCGACATCTCGGCACGGTTCTTCGCCTCACCCCTGGACATCGTTCCGGTGACCGACATGATCTCGACGTCGCTGAGCTTGCTGACCGACCCTGACTTCCTGATCGACGAGTTGGGTCGAACGCTGGGCATCATCGTCCTTGCCTTCGTGCTCAGTTCCGTACTCGGTGTCGCCGCCGCCTACGTGCTGTGGCGGTACGAGTTGTGGGACAGAGCATTTCAGCCGTACCTCAACGTCTACTATGCCGTCCCGACGTTCGCGCTGTACCCGATCATGGTGGTGCTGTTCGGTGCCGGTGTGGCTCCGATCGCCATTCTGTCCACGATCTTCGCGTTCGGTGTGGTGGCGTTGAACGCCCGCACCGGTTTCAACTCGGTATCGCCGATCGTCACCAAGCTCGGCACCACACTGATGCTCACGCGGTGGCAGTACTTCCGATCGGTTCTACTTCCGTATGCGTTGCCGAGCATCGTGACCGGACTGAAGCTGGGGCTCTCGTACGCCGTCATCTCGGTGTTGGCCAGTGAGTTCATCCTGTCGACTCAAGGCCTGGGCCACTTCATCTCCATCGCCTACGACGGGTTCGACATCGCCGACATGTACGCCGGGATCCTCATCGTGGCGCTGATCGCTCTGCTCTCGACCTCGCTGATCTCTCTCGCGCTCAACCGATTCGATTGGAGGCGCCGCTGATGAGCAGCACCTTGGACAGAGTAGCCACCACACCCACCGCTCCCCCGAAGGTCACCTCGTCCGCAGGCCGCACCAACGCCCGACGCTTCCTCCCACCACTGGTCGTAGCCGTCGTTGCGGTCCTGATCTGGTGGGTCGCGGCGGTTCTCGTCGACAGTCTCATCTTCCCGACGCCGGCCGAGGCCATGGCCTCGCTCGTCGAAGACCTGGGCAAGGCGGACTTCCGCGCCAATGTCGGGGATTCGCTGCGCATTCTCGTGCTTGCGTTTCTGGCGAGCACGGTCGTGGGTTCGCTGCTCGGGCTGACGCTGGGACTGAGTCCGTTCTGGACTCGAACCATCGCCCCGATCGTCTACTCGATCAACAGCATCCCGAAGATCGTGCTGTACCCGATCTTCCTGTCGTTCCTCGGAATCGGCGCACTGAGCCGATTCGGCTTCTCCTTCTACGCCGCCTTCATCCCGATGTTCCTCGTCGCGGTCGAGGCGACGGCATCTGTCCAGAGAATCCACCTGAAGATGGCGGCGTCACTGCAGGTGAGCTGGCCCAGATTGATCCGTCAGATCGTCATTCCCGCGGTGCTCCCGGCATTGGCGACGGGTATGCGGATGACCTTCGGCCTGGCGTTCCTGGGACTGCTTCTCGCCGAGATGTTCTCGTCGTCCAGCGGCATCGGATACGAACTGCTGCGCAACGTCAGCCTGGTGCGCATGGAGAACATCATGGGCACGGTTGTGCTGATCCTGGTGATGGCACTGCCGCCCACGATTGCGTTGCAGTGGTTGGAGAGTCGCATCACCTCGAAGTACGGTGGACGGTGACGAGGTCCGTTCAGCGAGGTCCGAACTGACGGTCACCCGCGTCACCGAGACCGGGCACGACGATGCCCCGATCGTCGAGCTCATCGTCGATGGCAGCGGTGACGACTCTGACGGGATGGCCTGACTTCTCCAGAGCAGCAATGCCTTCGGGGGTCACGACCACGCACACGACGACCACATCGGTTGCTCCGCGCGCAACCAGCAGATCGATCGTCCGGGTCATCGAACCACCGGTTGCCACCATCGGATCGAGAACGAAGACCGGGGTACCGGACAGGTCGGCGGGCAGCGACTCCAGATACGGCACGGGTTCGAGCGTCTCCTCGTCGCGCGCCATACCGATGAACCCGACGCCCGACTGCGGAATCAGCGAGCTCGCCTGCTCGACCATGCCGAGTCCCGCGCGCAACACCGGTACGAGCAGAGGAGGGTGTGCGAGCCGAACCCCAGTGGTGTGGGCAACCGGAGTCTCGACATCGAACTCCACCACTCGCGCATCACGCAACGCTTCGTAGACCAACGTGTGAGTCAGCTGGCGCAGCGCAGATCTGAAGGTGGCGTTGTCGCTGTGCACATCGCGCATGGTCGTCAAAAGTGCTGCGGTCAAAGGATGGTCGACTACCTGTGTGTCCATGATCGGTGATTATGGGCTGTCGATCGACCGTTCGTCCACCTGCTGCGTCATCGATCGACACGCGCTCACCGAGGTCCGAAACCGACCTGTCAGCGTCGGCAACATTTGCCAACGACTCGGTAGCGACGGGCACGTTGACTCGGACGCATGACCCCTCGCTGCATTTCCTTCGGGCTCCCCGCCGACCCATATCTCATCGACACGGGCAGGGCAGTCCGATGACCGTCGGCCCCCTCTCCGACTGCCTCGTCGTCGATCTTTCACGCGCGCTCGCCGGACCCCAAGCGGCAATGATGCTCGGTGACCTCGGTGCGCGGGTGATCAAGGTCGAGTCACCGACCGGCGGAGACGACACCAGGAGTTGGGGTCCGCCGTTCGTCGCCGACGAAGACGGAGACCGACACTCGACGTACTTCCTCTCCTGCAATCGCAACAAGGAGTCCATCGCTCTCGATCTCAAGGCAGTCGATGGGCGCGCCACGCTCACTGCACTGATCGAGCGGGCAGACGTGCTCGTCGAGAATTTTCGGCCGGGTGTTCTCGACCGCCTCGGATACAGCATGGACGCCCTGCATCGCCTGAATCCTCGTTTGGTCATTCTGTCGATCACCGGGTTCGGACACGACGGCCCCGAAGGCACTCGACCCGGTTACGACCAAATCGCCCAGGGCGAGGCGGGATTGATGTCGTTGACCGGTCCTTCCCGTGACGAACCCACTCGGGTCGGCGTCCCCATCGGCGATCTGCTTGCTGGCATGAACGGTGCTTACGGCGTCGTCGCCGCACTGCACGAGCGCCACAGCACGGGGCGTGGCCGCGTGGTGCGAACCAGCCTGTTGGCGTCCATCGTCGGGGTGCATGCGTTCCAAGGAACTCGTTACACGGTGGCCGGCGAGGTGCCGCGTCCCACCGGCGGGCATCACCCGTCGATCTGTCCGTACGGACTGTTCCACTCGGCCGAGGGACTCGTACAAATCGCCGTCGGCAGTGAGGGATTGTGGCAACGCTTCGCACCCCATTTCGGATTGGACCGCACGGAGTGGGCGACCAATCCGCAACGCGTCGCCGATCGGGACGCGGTGATCGCTGCTGTCGAAGCCGCCTTCGCGGATTGGCCCACCGACAAATTGCTCGGGCTGCTGAGCGAACTGGGCATTCCCGCCGGTCGCGTCCGTGATCTCGCCGAGGTGTACACATGGGAACAAACACGCTCGCAAGGACTCATGATCGACGTCGACCATTCCGCGTTGGGCCCGATCACCCTGCCGGGACCGGCGCTACGCATGGACGAGGATTGCGAGGGGCCCGGTATGCGCACAACCCATGCGGCGCCGCCGACGCTCGATCAACACGGTGACTCGATCCGTGCGTGGTTGGAGACAGCGCGATGACCCGCACCGGCGCGCCTTCCCGGCTCGGCGCGCTCGAACTCGTCGACATGGTCGTCGACGACGGCAGTTTCGTTCGCTGGGACGGCGAACCGTTACCCCCGATCGGAGTCCACGGGCCTCCACAACAGAGCTACCTCGACGAACTCGCAGCGGCGCGGGAAACGACCGGCTGCGACGAGGCGGTCCTGACGGGTGAAGCGACACTGGCCGGCCGGCGCGTGGCACTTGTCATGTGCGAGTTCGGTTTTCTCGCCGGGTCCATCGGAACTGCGGCAGCGGAACGACTGGTGCAGGCCGTCGAGAAGGCCACTGCGCAGAAGCTCCCGCTGCTGGCTGTGCCCACCTCGGGTGGAACACGCATGCAGGAGGGCACCGTCGCGTTTCTGCAGATGGTGAAGATCTCGGCGGCAATTGCGGCGCACAAGTCGGCGGGCCTCGCCTACGCCGTCTATCTCCGTCATCCCACCACCGGTGGCGCGCTGGCCTCGTGGGGCTCCCTCGGACACGTGACCGCGGCCGAACCGGGCGCACTGCTCGGGTTTCTCGGACCGCGCGTGTACGAGGCTCTCTACGGAGCGAAATTCCCCTCGGGCGTGCAAACCGCCGAAAACCTGGCGGCCAGAGGCCTTGTCGATGCTGTGGTGCCGCCCGAGAAATTGCGTGAGGTGGCGATCGCGGCCCTGGCCGTGCTGTGCGCACCGCACGAGCCACCTCCGCCAGTTCCGAACATTCCGTTGGAACACCTCGACGACGGCTCGGCCTGGGAATCCATCCAACGATCGCGACGGCCGGAACGGCCAGGGGTACGCCGACTCGTGCGATCGGCAGCGAACACAGTCACGCCACTGCAAGGCACCGGAGCCGGTGAAATCGAGCCGGGACTGTTTCTCGCGTTGGCCAAATTCGGCGCGTCGGCGTGCGTCGTGCTCGGTCAGGATCGCACCTTCGCCGATCAACCGTTGGGTCCGGCAGGGTTGCGCGAAGCCCGCCGCGGTATGCGACTGGCCGAGGAACTGCAACTGCCCCTCGTCACCGTCATCGACACCGCTGGTGCCGCATTGAGCAAAGAGGCCGAGGAGGGCGGCCTGGCGGGTGAAATAGCCAGGTGCCTGGTCGAACTCACGACGCTGAAGGCACCCACGATCTGCCTGCTGCTGGGCCAAGGCGCGGGCGGCGGTGCCCTCGCATTGCTCCCGGCCGACCGCGTGCTGTGCGCGCAGCACGGCTGGCTCTCGCCGCTGCCACCGGAAGGTGCATCGGCGATCAAGTTCCACACCACCGACCGCGCTGCGGAGATGGCCGAGGAGCAGGGCGTGCGCAGTGTCGACCTGCTGCGCAATGGAGTCATCGATCGGATCGTCGCCGAACGCCCGGATGCATCCGATGAACCTGCGGAGTTCCTCTCCCGCCTCGGCACCGTGCTCGAACACGAATTGGCAAAGCTGCTCGCCGCCGATCCAACCGATTTGGTGGCTCGACGCCTGCAGCGTTACCGCTACCTGGGGATGTCCGATCACCAAAAAGAAGCACTGATTGGGCAAAGCTTGCCAGTGCTTCCCACCTCGACCGGTCGATAACGTTCGAGGGGCAAGAGCACCGCCGCGCCCACGCCGGCCGACTCTGCCGTACTCACAGTCCGCGATGAAGGAGATTTCAGTGCCCGATGCAATCGAGGTCCGCAAGGTCCCACTCCACAACGTGTCCGATGCCAGCGAGCTGGCGAAGCTCATCGACGACGGGGTGCTCGACGCCGACCGTGTCATCGCGGTCATCGGCAAGACCGAGGGCAACGGTGGCGTCAACGACTACACCCGCATCATCGCCGACCGCGCCTTCCGTGAGGTGTTGTCCGCAAAGGGAACCCGAAGCGCCCACGACGTCGGCGAGGTACCGATCGTGTGGTCCGGCGGAACCGACGGAGTCATCAGCCCGCACGCGACGATCTTCGCCACCGTGCCGGCCGACAAGGCGGTGCAGTCCGACGAGCCTCGTCTGACGGTCGGCGTCGCGATGAGCGAGCAGCTCATGCCCGAGGACATCGGTCGCACCGCCATGATCACCAAGGTTGCTGCGGCAGTGAAAGATGCCATGGCCAACGCAGGTATCACCGATCCGGCCGACGTGCACTACGTGCAGACCAAGACACCGCTGCTGACGATTCACACCATTCGCGATGCCAAGAGCCGTGGCAAGACGGTCTGGACCGAGCAGACGCACGAGTCGATGGACCTCTCGAACGGCGGAACCGCTCTCGGTATCGCTGTTGCCCTCGGCGAGATCGACATGCCGACGGACGAGGATGTCATGCACAGTCGCGAGCTGTATTCGTCTGTTGCATCGTGCTCCTCGGGCGTGGAGCTGGACCGTGCGCAGATCGTCGTCGTCGGAAACACCCGCGGAATCGGCGGTCGGTACCGCATCGGCCACAGCGTCATGAAGGACGCGCTCGATCAGGACGGCATCTGGGATGCCATCAAGGACGCCGGCCTCGAACTCCCCGAGCGACCGCGCACCGCAGACCTCGACGGCAAGCTGGTCAACGTATTCCTCAAATGTGAAGCGAGCCAGGACGGTACGGTTCGTGGCCGCCGTAACGCGATGCTGGACGACTCCGACGTGCACTGGCACCGCCAGATCAAGGCGTGCGTCGGCGGAGTCACGGCCGCGGTGACCGGCGACCCGGCAGTGTTCGTGTCGGTCTCGGCCGCACACCAGGGACCCGAGGGCGGCGGACCCGTCGCTGCGATCGTCGACCTCGGATAGCGCAGGGCTCGACTATCGAACGAAGGCCGCGCGGAACCGATTCCTTTCGGAGCCGCGCGGCATTCGGTCCCTCATTACTGCATCTCTCGGATCGAAGGAACTCCCATGGCAACCTCCGCCGGACCCGCTACCGAACTGCTGATGTTCGACGCACTCGAACTCAGCGGAAAGATCAAGCGTCGGGAGGTGTCCTGTGTCGAGACCATGACGGCGTATCTGGACCACATCGAGATCCATAATCCCACCGTCAACGCCATCGTGGCCCTGCGTGACCGTGAGGAGTTGATCGCCGAGGCGCGGGAGCGTGACGACCAGCTGGCGCAGGGGCAGTACCTCGGGTGGATGCACGGGTTTCCCCATGCGGTGAAGGACCTTTCGGCGGTGAAGGGCCTGCCGTTCACGTCGGGATCGGCCATTTTCGCGGATCGGATCGCCGAGGCGGACGACCTCTTCGTCGCTCGAATCCGAGCCGCCGGAGCCATCATCATCGGCAAGACGAACACACCGGAATTCGGCTACGGATCCCAGACCTACAACCCGGTGTACGGCACCACCGTCTCCCCCTACGACACCTCGCGCACCGCAGGCGGCAGCAGCGGAGGTGCGGCGGCGGCCCTCGCGCTGCGCATGCTGCCCGTGGCCGACGGCACCGACTACATGGGTTCGCTGCGCAACCCGGCGGCCTTCAACAACGTCGTCGGTTTCAGGCCGTCCTGGGGACGGATCCCCGAGCCTGGTTTCATCGCCCAAGGCGCAGTGGCCGGCCCGATGGGACGATCGGTCACCGACGTCGCTCACCTGCTCTCCACGATGGCCGGACCGGATGCCAACGCTCCACTCGCTATCGACGAAGACCCGGAAATTTTCACGCGCACTCTCGAACGCAGCTTTCGGGGGGCCCGGATCGCCTGGGTGGGTGACTGGAACGGTTATCTGGCAACCGAACCCGGCGTACTCGACCTGTGCGAATCCGCGTTCCCCATCTTCGCCGATCTCGGTTGTGAGGTCGATGCAGCTCTGCCCGACTACGACCCGGCCCACATCTGGGATTCGTTCCTGACGTGGCGTTGGTGGGCTCAGCTGGGGATGGCCGACCTCTATGCCGATCCTCGAACGCGAGCACTGATGAAGCCCGAAATGGTGTGGGAGATGGAGCATGCCGTCGCACTCAGCGCCCTCGACATCACCGCGGCAGCGCAGAAGCGCAACGACTGGAACGCTGCCTTGAACACACTGTTCGAGACCTACGACTTCGTTCTCGCACCCAGCGCCCAGGTGTTCCCGTTCGACAAGGAACAGCACTGGCCGCAGTCCATCGCGGGGCGTTCGATGGACACCTACCACCGGTGGATGGAGACGGTGGTGCCGTGGACGATGGCCGGTGTTCCGATCGCGGCCGTACCGGTCGGTGTCGACGATCGCGGTCTGCCGATGGGGGTACAGATCATCGGCAGGCACGGCGCCGATCGTTCGGTCCTGCAGCTCGCGTACGCGTACGAGCAGGCCACCCGCTGGGTCGAGCGCATCGTCCCACCTGCTCTGCAGGTCCGCTGATCCCCCACCACAGGCGAACGGACGGCAACGTACGGTTGAACAATGGATGACATGGTCGGTGAACTTCGTCCACGAACACGAGACTTCCCCTCGTCGGCGAGCTATGCCCTCACTGTCGCTGAACTGCTCGCGCTACCCAGTCTCGCGGAGTCCACCCTCGTCGCCGGCGAGCGCGGTCTGGCGAATGTCGTACGACGCGTCAACGTCATCGAAGTTCCCGACATCTTGCCCTGGGTCAAGCAGAACGAGCTGCTGCTGACAACGGGTTTCCCTCTGCGACATGCTGATTCGGGTCGACCGTTCGGTGCCGGTGCCCTGGTGGAGCTCGTCGAAGGTTTGGCCGAGCGCGGCGCGGCAGCGCTGGGAGTCAAGGAGGGCCGGTACTTCGGGGACGTACCGGCCGCAATGATCGAGGCGGCCGACCGACTCGGCCTGCCGCTGTTCCTCATTCGCCGCGACGTGGGATTCGACGAGGTCATCTCCGAGGTCTTCACCCACCTCGTCGATCGGCAGGCGTGGGCACTGGACATCGCCGACCGAATGCATCGAGCACTCACCTCGATCGTGCTCGAGGGCGGAGACCTACCTCAGATCGCCGACGAGGTGGCCACACTCTTCGAGGCGTCGGTACTCATCTGTACTCCCGATGGCAGGGTGCAGGCCACGGCCGGCGCCGATGCCGATCTTGCTGCGCTCGAGGAGATGCCGCTGTTCGATCCTTCCGGCAGATTGCTCACCGAGCGCCTGCACGAAGGCCTGCAGCCGGTACCGGGCGACGACACGCACCGCATCGCGGTGGCACCGATCATCGCCGGCGGCACCGACCACGGCCTCATCGTTGCCGTGGCCGAGGCGCAACGCCTCGGACCGGTCACCATGCAGTCGCTCGAGCGTGCGGCCACAGTGGTCGCGTTGGCGGTCATCAAAAAGCTCGCAGTCTCTGCCGTGGAATCGAAGTTCCGCGGCGATTTTCTGCGTGACGTTCTCAACGGCGCTACCGAGTCTCCCGAACAGATCATCGAGTACTGCGCGCAACTCGACTGGGACGTGAACCGACGAATGGTCGTCATCGTCGCTCAATTGGACGAGATTGCCGAAGCGGCCGTGAGTAATTCGGTGAAGCCCGCGGTATCCGGACGACTACCCCAGGAACGGCTCACCGCAGCCTGGCAACAAGTGGTGCGCCGCCGCGATCGACGGGCACCCGTCGTCGGATTCAGCAACGAGGTCGTCACCCTCATGCCGGCCGAACCGGGCACCGAGCACGAGGTGGTCGACGATCTGATCGCGTCCGTGGCCGGCGACAAGGGCGGTGGCCGTAACTCGTTCGGCGCAGGGGTCAGCCGAGTCATCGACTCCGTCGCCGATATTCCACGCGCCTACGATCAAGCGCGCAAGGCCGTCATGGTCGGGCGACGCATGAGCGGTAACGGGTCGGTGGCACATTTCGACAGCCTGGGTGTGCACCGCCTGCTGTCCCTGGTGACCGATGCCGCGGAGTTGCAGGCGTTCGCCAGCGAAGTGTTGGGCTCACTCGCAGGTGACGATGCCGATGCTCTCGATCTGCGCCAGACGCTGCAAGCACTGTTGGATACCAACTGCAATGTCGCCGAAACAGCACGCGTGCTGCACTTTCACTACAACACCCTCCGCTACCGAATCGGCAAGCTGGAGTCCATCGTCGGCCCCTTCACCACCGATCCCATTCTGCGCCTGGATGTGGCGCTCGCACTGCGCGTTGCGGAGATGAAGGGCCTGTGACGTACAACAAGGAGATATCAAGTGCTCGAGGGACATTCGATCGGTTCCGATGCTCGCACGCTCGCCGCATCGGTGAGATCCGGTAGCCTCTCGGCTCGCGAGGTGATCGAGCAACACCTCGACCACATCGCCCGCACCAACGCCGATCTGAACGCGATCGTCACGCTGGCAGCAGACTCGGCCAGACGCGAAGCCGACGAGATCGACGCGCGCGTGGCCCGCGGCGAACCGGTCGGAGCGCTTGCCGGAGTGCCGTTCACGGTCAAGGATCTGATCGCTACCGCTGGTGTTCGTACCACGGCGGGCTCGTTCGCTCTGGCGAACAATGTCCCTCGCATCGATGCACCGGCCGTCGCTCGGATGCGCGCCGAAGGTGCAGTGCTGATGGGGAAAACCAATACCCCCGAGTTCGGTGCCAGCGGTCTCACGCACAACGACATCTTCGGTTACACCGTCAACCCGCTTTCTCCTGCGGGAACAACACTTTCGCCGGGAGGCAGCAGCGGCGGCGAGGCAGCGGCGATAGCGTCGGGCATGAGTGTGGTGGGACTGGGTACCGACTTCGGCGGCTCGGTTCGCTGGCCCGCGCACTGCACGGGCCTGTTCTCGATCAGGCCTACGCCGGGGCGAATCAACCCCGACGGGCAGTACCCCGGTGTCGTGAGCGATCACCGGGTGTTGACCAACCCGGCCACCATGCACGGCGCGGTTCAGACCGTCGGACCGATGGCACGCACCCTCGATGACGTGAGCGTGGTGCTGAAGGTGCTCTCGTCGCCGCAGTACCGGTGGATCGACCCGGCAGGGGTGAACACCAGCGATCTCGATATCCGTTGGGCGGCAGGAGAAGGAACTGTTCCGGTCGATGCGGAGATTCGCGCCGCCACCGAAGCGGCCGCCCTGCGCACCGCCTCGTCCGTCAGGTCGGTGACGCCCTACCAGGGCACTGCGCTGCGCGAGGCCGACGACCTGTTCACGCGAATGCGCGCCTGCGAAACGCAAACCGACATCGAGCAATACAGGCCCGCCGAATTCAGCGACAACATCACAGCGATCCTCGCCGCGGTCCGACCGACGTCGGCGACGGACGTCGAGGCACTGTGGGCTCACCGCGCCGAGCTGCAGCATCGGTTGCTGTCCGAGATGGGCGATGTGCTGATACTCCCGGTCGCGTCGATCCTCGCCCCACCGCTCGGGCAGACGAGCTTCGATGTCGACGGCACCGCATTGTCGTGGTCGCAGGCGTTGGCCAGCAGTCGAGCGATCAGCATCCTCGGTCTGCCGTCGGTGGTGGTTCCCGTTGCCACCTCGGAGAGCAGCCTGCCGATCGGTATCCAGATCATTGCTCGGCCGTGGCACGAACACCATGCGCTCGCCATCGCCAACGCTCTGGGCTAGTCCACGCGGACCGCGACGGCGACTTCTTACAACGACCGGCGTCGGATTTGGTCGAGTTCTGTTTCATGTCGAAGCAGCGCCGGCAACTAACGTGATGGGCATCACTCATCCAGTAGGAAGGCGGCGGCATGCGCGACATCCTCGACGATCTCGCCCCATGGCTGCTCGAGCGTGAGCCGTTCGCCCTCGCCACCGTTGTGCGAACCTGGCAGTCCTCACCCCGTCCGGCCGGGGCAGCGATGGCAGTATCGGCATCCGGACAGGTGATCGGCAGTGTCTCCGGCGGTTGTATCGAAGGTGCCCTGTACGAACTTGCCAACGAGGTTCTCACCGACGGCTACGCCCGGAGTGAGACCTACCGTGTGGCGGACGACGACGCTATCGGCGTAGGCCTCACCTGCGGCGGCACCATCGAAGTGTTCGTTCGTCTCGTCGACGGCGACGCCTGCGATTCTCTTCGGGAAGTGGCCGGCCGCATCGCCGCGGGCGAGCCGGTGGCCGTCCTCACCGAGCTGAGCGCCGGGGCACCGACGCGGTACGCAGTTCTCGGATCGGACCTCACCGTGGATGCGGGCTCACTCGCCGACACGCAGTCCGATGGATCGCCGCTGGGGCCGTTCGTTCGCGATCAACTGCACCGCGGCGAATCGGGTCTGGACATTCACCTGTCCGATGACAGCGAGCTCTCGATCATGGCGGAGGTCTTCGGCCCGCCGCCGAGGATGTATGTCTTCGGTGCCATCGACTTCGCGGCCGCTCTATGCCACCTCGGCTCGTTCGCCGGTTACGCCGTCACCGTCGTCGACGCCCGCGCCGTATTCGCTACCCCGGCCCGCTTTCCGGAGGCAGTCGACGTCGTCGTCGCATGGCCGCACACGTTTCTCGAATCTGCGCCGGTCGACGAGCGAACAGTCATCGCAGTGCTCACGCACGACGAGAAGTTCGACATTCCCCTCCTCGAGCGAGCGCTACGCAGCCGTGCTGCGTACGTAGGCGCGTTGGGAAGCAGGTCCACTCACCGCCGCCGCATCGAACTCCTCGGCGAGCGTGGGGTGAGCGAGACCGAGCTGGAACGATTGCACTCCCCTATCGGACTCGATGTCGGCGCGAGCACTCCCGCGGAAACCGCGGTGTCCATCGTCGCCGAAATCTTGAAGGTCTCACGCCGGGCCACCGGGCTCGAGTTGCGTGACCTCACCGGACCGATTCACCGAGAGATGCTGTCCGAAAACGAGAATCGGCCAAGCACACGGTCGGCCGTCCGGTGCTGACCTTGTGCGAGGATCAGCCGACGGCCACCACCGAAGCACTGCAGACCGTCGCCGACCTTCTCGGCTCGGATCTGCTGGCACACGCGAGGATTGCCGGAGGCCGTACCGGTCTCACTCGATCGGTAATCCGGGTGAACCACATCGAGGATCCCGGAGGCATGGCGTTCTGGCTACGATCGGGTGACCTCGTGTCCACGACGAGCGACACACTCGAGCACATGTCCGAGCCGACGGTGGCGTTCGTGTCCCGATTGCAGTCGATCGGCTGCGCCGGACTTCTCGTGCGTGTCGACGACGAGAGGGCCCTGTCGCCTGCCCTGTGCCACAGCTCGCACGAACTGGGGCTGCCGCTGCTCGAGGTGACCGAGGAACTCGACCCCGATCATCGACTCACCCGAGGCATACGTGAGCGCGCGAAGATGCACGCGCGCGCCATGTTTCGATCGGACCGATTGCGTCGGACCCTGACCGACGTGGCTCTGGCCGGCGGCGGGATGGAGGATCTGGCAACCGCGACTTCACGCGAATGCGATGTGGCCGTGTCGATCACCACGGTGGATGGACGAGAAATCACCACCGCCGGCAGAGACGAAGAATTGCAGGCCCTTCGCGGCAGCATCGCCCTCGATTCCACCGGGCGGCTCCGGACGGATTCCATCGACGGCGGCCTGGGCCTGCACTCGCACCAGAACAATTCCATTGCGGTGTGTGCAATTTCGGCGAACGGAACAGATCACGGGCGCGTGGTCCTGTTCTCCTCTCGACGGCCGCTGACGGAACCGGATCTGTATGCAGCCGATACCGCCGCCGGAGTGTTCGCAGTGGCAGTGGCCCGTGATCTCGCTCTGTCGGCGGTCGAGGAGAAACACCGTTCCAATTTCCTCCGCGATCTCCTCCTGGGCCGAGGCGGTGAACATGCCCACGCGGTCGCTCATGCCCGCCGGTTCGGTTGGGACATCGGCAGGCCCGTCGTCGTTGTCGCGATCGAACCGATACCTCGTCACGACGACCCGTCGCCCACCCGCAGGCCGCTGGTCGATCGGCAGATGGCGGCGTTTTCGAGCGCACTGGCGCAACGTGATTCGTCTGCTGCGATTGCTGCACTCGGCACCGAAACCGTCATCATCATGGGCAGTGGCCCCACTACGGTGTCGGACGTACACGAGATCGTCGAGCGAGTTCACGGCGACGGCGGTGGCGGTCGACAGCCCTTCACCGTCGGCATCTCACGGCCATGCACTGCAGTGGAAGACATTCCGGCAACGTACGGCCAGGCCCGCACAGCAGTGAAAGTCGGCCGGCGGATCGGCGGCGACTGGACCGTCACTGCCTTCGACGAGCTCGGCGTCTTTCGATTGTTGAGCCTGGTGGACAACGAGGACGAGCTCGAATCGTTCGCGCGGGAAACCTTGCACGATCTCGCGGGTCACAGCGCCGAAGCGCAGGACATGCGCAAGACCCTGGAGATTTTGCTGGCCACGAACATCAATATCGCGGAAACTGCTCGCGCACTGCATTTCCACTACAACACTCTCCGATACCGCATCACGAAGCTCGAAAAGATTCTGGGCCCGTTCACCGATCACGCCGATCTACGGCTCGATCTTTCCCTCGCACTCAAGATCATGGCGATGCGCGCCGCCGACCACCAGATGTGACGGCTGGGCCATCGAGCGCTTGGCAGATTGCGCCCATATCGACCGCACCATACAGCAGTAGCGTTGCACCACAACACTTTACACGCCCCACGAACCCCCTCGGTTCGGTACGTTGGAGGAAGGCTCGAAATGCCGATCTGGAAGATTCACGGAGACGGAAAGAACGTATTACCAGGTGACGTGGTCGCCCCGAACGAGCGATTGAACTGGGGCCGCACCATCAGCCTCGGCGGTCAACACGTCGTCTCGATGTTCGGGGCCACGTTCGTCTTCCCCATCATCATGGGCCTCAATCCCCAACTGGCCATTCTCATGTCGGGGTTCTGCACCATCCTGTTCCTGCTCATGGTCAAGGGCCGAATTCCCAGCTACCTCGGCACGTCCGCGGTGTTCGTCGGTGGCGTCGCCGCGATCCGGGCGCAGGGTGGCACCTCGGCCGAGGTCACCGGAGCCATCCTGGTGTCCGGTGTGGTGCTCGCACTCGCCGGCCTCGCCATTCACTTCATGGGCGGCGGCGTGGTGGTCAAAGTGCTGCCTCCGGTCGTCACCGGTGCGGTGGTCATGTTGATCGGCTTCAACTTGGCCCCCGTTGTCGCCAGCACGTATTGGCCCCAGGATCAATGGGTCGCTCTCGCAGTGATGTTCGTCCTGATCGTCATGAGTGTTGCGCTACGCGGATTCCTGGGACGCATCGCAATTCTGTTGTCTCTTGTCTTCGGATACCTGCTGTCGTGGATTCTCGATCTCGTATCCGGCCCCATCACGTCCTACGACGCCACGGCCGGCGAAGTGACCGAGCACTTCCGAGTCAATTGGTCGGGAGTCGAATCGTCGCAGTGGTTCGGCTTGCCCCCGTTCACCGACGAAGCAAACGGCATCGTGGGTATCCATGCACCGTCGTTCAGCCTGGCCTTCATCATTCTCGTGCTTCCCGGTGTCATTGCACTGATCGCCGAGAACGCCGGGCACGTCAAGGCCGTGGCCGAGATGACCGGTGACGATCTGGACCCGATGATGGGACGCGCACTGGCTGCCGACGGCATCGCGACTGCCCTGTCCAGCGGGGTCGGTGGCTCGCCGACGACGACCTACGCCGAGAACATCGGTGTCATGGCCGCCACCAAGGTCTACTCGACGGCCGCCTACACCGCCGCCGGAATCATCGCAGTGGTCCTGGGCTTCTCACCCAAGTTCGGTGCCTTGATCTCGGCCACACCGGGCGGCGTACTCGGCGGCATCACGGTCGTGCTGTACGGAATGATCGGCCTTCTCGGCGCGAAGATCTGGCGCGAGAACGGCGTCGACTTCGGTAACCCGCTCAACATGATGCCCGTCGCGGCGGGCCTCATCATTGCCATCGGAGACACCTCCCTCGTCTTCAGCGATTCGTTCTCGCTGAGCGGTATCTCGTTGGGCACCATCATCGTCATCGGGCTCTACCACCTGTGTGCACGCATCGCTCCCGCGCACATGAAGACACCGATCGACCACTCACCCACCCGTCGATCGGCCACCCGTGGAGGCACGACCGAGGTGGGGCCCCTAGAACCATTGCGGTAACGAGCGATTGCCACACTGAGGCGTGACGTTTGTCACCTCTTGACGAAACACTTATCGGCACAGGCAGGCAGGATCGGGATATGAAACCTTCGCCACTGAAATACCATCGACCTCGGTCGATCGAGGAGGCGTGCCAGATCCTCGCGGGCGTCGACGGCAAGGTCCTGGCAGGCGGACAGTCACTGATCCCGATGCTCTCGATGCGGCTGGCGGCCCCCGGCAACCTGATCGACATCACCGGCATCGCCGGGCTCGACGAGATCACCGCCTCGGCGCAGTCGGGTGTCACCTTCGCAGCGCTCGCCACGCACGCCTCCGTGGCCTCGAACCGCGCTGCTGCTCGGACACAGCCGCTGCTCGGACGGGCACTGCAGTTGGTGGCGCACCCGACCATCAGGAACCGTGGAACCACCGTCGGATCCATCGTCCACGCCGACCCGTCGGCCGAGATGCCTGCCGTCATCCGTCTGCTCGACGGTTCTGTGACGGTCCAGTCCGTGCGGGGACGCCGCGAAATCTCGGCGCAGGATCTGTTTCTCGGGCCCTTGGAGTCCTCACTCGAGACCGACGAGATCGCCATCGCGGCGACTGTTCCCGCGGCCCGGCCCGGAGTGGGCACGGCCATCGACGAAATCGCCCGTAGGCAAGGCGATTACGCACTCGTCGGGGTTGTCGCCCGCGCCGAGGTGAGCGAGGGCGGCGAAGTACGCAGCGCCCAGGTCACCTATGTTTCTGCCGGTGAGTTCGGTGAAGTCACCGATTTCACCGACGTCATCGCTGGGGCGTGCATATCCGACGCGCGTGATCCGAAGTGGAACGCACTGTCCGAAGCTGCTCGGCATCGCATCGAGACCGAGCCCGATATTCACGCCACAGCCGCCTACAGATCTCAACTCGTCGCAGCACTGACAGCACGGGTGGTGATGGCCGCCGCAGTCGACGGCGCATCCTCGATGACCACGCACCAGGCAGCGCTGCACATCGATTCCGGAGTGAACCAGTAATGACGACGACAGATATCGAACAACAGCTCGACGATCTGATGACCGAGACCGGCGAACAACACGTACAGGTGACGTTCACGCTCAACTCGACCAAACAAACGATCGTCGTTCCCGCCCGAACGATCGCATCCGATGCCATCCGCCACAATCTTCGCCAGACCGGCACCCACGTAGGGTGCGAGCACGGCGTGTGTGGTGCCTGCACCGTTCTGCTCGACGGTAAGCCCGTCCGGGCCTGCCTGATGTTGGCCGCCAGCCTCGAGGGCCAGAGTGTCACCACGGTGGAAGGTTTGGTGGAGCCGGACGGAACGCTGCACCCCGTGCAGCAGGCGTTCAAGGACTGCCACGGTCTGCAATGCGGCTTCTGCACACCAGGATTCGTCACCACCATCGCGGCGTTCCTCGAGGAGAACGACTCTCCGACGCAGGAAGAAGCCACCGAGGCCATTGCCGGCAACATCTGCCGGTGTACCGGGTATCAGAACATCAAGGCCTCGGTGCTGCGGGCCGCCGAGATCAAGCGCGAGAGAGCGGGCGAGTTCCCCCTCGGGCCGGACGACGAATCGAGCCGAGCGGCACTGGACCGGAAAGTACGGGGAACCACCAATCCCGTCGGCGGACGGATGGGCCGAGCATGAGCACCACCCGCACGGCCCCACCGCACACTCCGACCAACACTGCCCCGCTCTTCGGCCAACCGCTCTCGCGGTCCGAGGACACTCGGCTGCTGAGCGGCAAGGGCAAGTATCTCGACGACCTCGGACACGGCGCGCTGATTGCCGCCTTCGTTCGCTCACCGCACGCACACGCGCGGATCACCGGGATCGACATCGACGCCGCGCTCGCCATGCAGGGAGTGCACGCGGTCTACACGTACGACGATCTCGAAGCGGACTCACCCGAGATGGCCGAGGGCCTACCACTGCTGATTCCGCACCCGGCAATCATCGCCCCGCGCAACGGATTTCCACTGGCCAAGGACAAGGTCAACCACGTCGGCGAGGCCATCGTCATGGTCATCGCGCAGAGTCGCTACGTGGCCGAAGATGCTTGCGCCGCCATCGAGGTCACGTACGATATTCTCGATCCGGTCGTAGGAATCGAGACCGCTCGCACCGCGACTCGGCAAGTACACGACGATGTACCCGACAACGTTGCTGCGCATCTGCAGCACAGCTTCGGCGACATCGACCGCGAATTGGCGACGGCACCGCACCGAATCACTCTCAATCTCGACGTGGAGCGTTCGGCGGCAATGCCGTTGGAGGGCAAGGGTGTCTATGCGCGGTGGGACAGCGACGAGGAAACGCTGACCTTCTGGTCGTCGACGCAGACCTCCACCTCGGTGCGCGCGGCCGTAGCAGCGCGGCTCGGCATGGCAATGAACAAGATTCACTGCATCGCACCGGACGTCGGCGGCGGTTTCGGCGTCAAGATCATGCACCCGTGGCCCGAGGAGGTCATGGTGACGTGGGCCGCGCGTCAGTTGGGCCGAGCCGGCATCTCCAACGAGGTCAAATGGGTCGAAGACCGTCGTGAGCACTTCATCTCGAGCGCCCACGAACGCGCGCAGGTCCAAGAGGTCACGCTGGGGTTCGACGACGAAGGCCGGCTGCTGGCGTTCGACTTCACCGTCTGGCACGACAACGGTGCCTATCTGCCGTACGGCATCATCGTCCTGATCAATACCGCTACGCAGGTGCTCGGGCCCTACAAGCCGGTCTCGTTCCGCTGCAACGGATACTCGCTGTACACCAACACCGTGATCGTCATTCCGTATCGCGGGGCCGGACGTCCGCAAGGCGTCTTCGCCATGGAACGATCGATGGACGCCATCGCCCAGTATCTCGGCAAGGACCGGTTACAGGTACGGGAGAAGAATCTCATCAGGCCCGAGGAGATGCCGTACGACTTCGGTCTCATGTTCCAGGACGGTCGGCCGTTGATCTACGACACCGGCGACTACCAGGCCGGTATCGACAAGCTCAAGGCGCTCATCGACTGGGACGGCTTCCCGGCGTACAAGAAGCAGGCTGCCGCCGAGGGGCGGACCGTCGGCATCGGCGTCGGCGCGTATGTGGAAGGCACCGGCCCCGGACCTTACGAGGGCGCGCACGTTCTCATCGAGAACTCCGGAAAGATCAAGGGCGCAACGGGCCTGACCACGCAGGGTCAGGGTCATCAGACGACGTTCGCTCAGATCGTCGCTGATGATCTGGGCGTGTCGATCGCCGACATCGAGATCACCACCGGTGATACACGTCGATTCGGTTATGCCGTCGGCACATTCGCCTCCCGCGGTGCGGTCATGTCCGGTTCCGCATTTCACGTCGCGGCGCAGATGGTGGCCGAGAAGGCGAAGATCATCGCCGGTCGCGCTCTGGACCTGGACGTCGCCGAGCTGGAATTGCGCGGTGGCTACGTGAGCAAGATCGGCACCGAACCGGGAGCCGAGGGCACCTCGATCTCCCTCGGAGTGGTTGCAGTGCTGTCCAATCCGCTGCGGTACGCGTTCGACAAGGAGTCCCGGCAGGCGACCGGATTCGCGAAGATGGGCACCGACATGTCCATCCCACCGGTGCCGGAGGGCGAGCAGCCCGGACTCGAGGCGACGGGGTACTACTCTCCCCCGCGGTCGACGTTCGCGTCGGGCATTCATGCCGCGATCGTCGAGACCGACCCGGTAACTGCGGAAATCCACGTCGAGCGCTACGCCGTCGTCCACGACTGCGGCAACGTCATCAATCCTCGAATCGTCGAGGGGCAAATCCACGGTGGTGTCGCGCAGGGAATCGGCGGCGCACTCTACGAGAAGATCGTGTACGACGAGCACGGGCAGCTGCTCAACGCCTCGTTCATGGACTTCCTGATGCCCTTCGTGACCGAGGTTCCCGACACCATCGAGATGGACCACACCGTCACCCCGTCCGGACTCAACCCACTGGGAATGAAAGGTGCCGGTGAAGCCGGCGTCATTCCCACCACTGCCGTCATCGCGGCAGCGGTCGAGGACGCCGAAGGCTTCCCGATCACCTCGATGCCCATATCCCCGTCCGACCTCTACGAGCTGCGGCTGATCCACGCGGGCGCCCAGACATCCCAGGAGACTTCATGAGAATCGCAGGCACCGCAACGCTGACCGCACCTCCCGCCGAGGTGTACGACAGCATGCAGGACGGCCGAGTACTCGCCGCAACCATTCCCGGTGTGCAATCGCTCGAGCAGTTGAGCGATGACCACTACAAGCTCTCCATCACGGCCGGGGTCGCAGCGATCAAGGGCACGTACGACGGTGAAGTGCTGCTCTCGCAACAGAATCGGCCCGAGTCGTTCGTCATGACCGCCTCCGGTGCCGGCGCGCCGGGCACAGTGCGCGCCGATGTCACCATCAAGCTCGAGCAGACCGAGAGCGGCGGCACCCTGCTCAGCTACGACGCCGATGCTGTGGTCGGCGGAATGGTCGGCGGTGTCGGGCAGCGCATGATCACCGGTGTCGCCAAGAAGATGGCCGGGGTGTTCTTCAACGGACTCGACGGCGTCATCGCCAACGGGGTGCCCGATCCGGCCGCACCGGCCGAAACCTCACCCGCAGGCGCAGCGGGTGGCTCCATCGCACTTCCGGTCGCTGCGGCAGGCGGTTCCTCCGCCGTTGCGGGCGGTCCCGCTGCGGCGGCGTCGGTCAAGGGTGCGCTGATTGCCGCCGCGGCGGGCGCGGGTATTGCCTTAGCCGGAGTTGTCCTGGGCAGCGTGCTCACTCGCTCGTCGTGTAACCGGTAGCTGCAGCGTCGTAGACAGAAGGCCGCTCACCCCCAGCGCGGGGTGAGCGGCCTTTGTCGTTGCAAGTACTGCCAATTCGACGGTCCTTCAGGGCGCGCGGAGCTCAAATGTGCGGCCGGAGTTTGGCACCTTGTGCCAAAGATTGTGACGCGCATAACGGGTCGAATATGAGTACACGTCAGGCACCCGCCGATCCGAGCTTCGGACGCGTGGCCTACGAACCATACTGAGGAGGAAGCGTGGAACCACGAAAGATTCGGGTCGGCATCGACACCGGTGGCACATTCACCGACGTCGTCGCAGTGGACGAGGAGTCCGGTGCCATGGTGACCACCAAGACACCGTCGACTCCCAGTGATCCGGCCGAGGGATTTCTGACGGGCATCGACAAAGTGCTCCGGCAGCTGGGCGTCTCGGGTGATTCACTCAGCGCCGTCAGCCACGGCACCACCGTCGCCACCAACAAGCTGCTCGAGGGCAAGGTCGAGAACCTGGGCTTCATCACCACCGAGGGCTACGAGCACGTACTCGAGATCGCGCGCCAGTCGGTACCCGACGGCTACGGCAACTCGTACTTCTGGGTCAAGCCCGATCGCATCGTGCCCGCGCACCGCGTCCGCACCATTCGCGGCCGACTATCGTTCGACGGCAACGAGATCCGCCCACTCAACGATGACGACGTCCGCGCAGCAGCCGCGTTCTTCAAGGCCGAGGGTGTCAAGACGCTGGGCGTCTGCCTGGTGCACTCCTACGCCAACCCCGACCACGAGCAGCGTGTCCGCGACATCCTGCTCGAGGAGTACCCCGAGGCGACGGTCTCCATTTCCACCGAGGTTCTGCGCGAGTACCGCGAATTCGAGCGCGCCATCACCACCTTGGTCGACGCGGCCGTCAAGCCGAACATCCGCTCCTACGTCAACAACATCGCGAACCGGTTGCGCGAGTTCGCCACCGAATCCGGTGACGCCCGCGAAGTGCCGTTCTACGTGATGAAGTCCAATGGCGGCGTCCTGTCCGCCAAAGAGGTTGTGCACCAGCCCATCACCACCGTGCTGTCCGGTCCTGCGGCCGGCGCTCTCGGTGCGGCCCTGGTAGCCAGCGCCGCCGGTGTCGAGCAGGTCCTCACCTGCGACGGCGGAGGCACCTCCACCGACGTCACCGTCGTGGTCCGCGGCGAGCCCGCCTTGACCACCGAGGGACGCGTCGGAAACTACCCGTCGAAGATTCCGATGATCGACGTCGTCACCGTCGGCGCAGGCGGTGGATCGATCGCCTGGATGACTCCCGAGGGCACGCTGCGTGTCGGGCCGCATTCGGCCGGAGCCGATCCCGGACCCATGTGTTACGGCAACGGCGGTTCCGCTCCGACCATCACCGACGCCCACGTTCTCCTCGGACGGATACCTCCCCACCTGCTCGGCGGCGAGATTCCGCTCGATACCGATCTGGCGCGCAAGGGCATCGAAGACCTGGCGCACCAGCTCTCCCTCGAGGTCGAGGCCTGTGGCACCGGCATTCTCGAAGTGTCCGCCTGGAACCAGGCCAATGCGTTGCGTCAGATCTCGGTCAAGCGCGGACTCGACGTCCGTGACTTCACGCTCGTCACTTTCGGTGGTTCCGGTTCGCTGCTCGCCTGCCGCCTCGTGGACATCTTGGGTCTGAAAGACGTTCTGGTGCCGCTCAACCCGGGCAACGTATCCGCCTTCGGCCTGCTCACCGTCGACGTGCGCAACGACTACGTGCAGACGCATGTCAGCCGCCACGACCGTCTGCGCGCCGAGGACTTGGAGTCGGAACTGGCCGTACTCGCTGCGCGCGCCGACGAGGCACTCGCCGGTGAAGGCTTCGCTGCCGAGGATCGTCGCTACGCACGCTCTGCCGACCTGCGCTACTTCGGGCAGGCCTTCGAGGTACGCGTCCCGATAGCCGACGGTGAGATCACCCAGGCGAGTATCGATCAGGCCGCCGAGGCCTTCCACGAAGCACACCGCGAGCTGTACGGCTACGACTTCCGCGGCGATCACAGCCAGTTCGTCGAGTGGGTCAACCTGCGGGTCAGCGGAATCGGCCCCATCAAGCGTCCTATGCTGTCGGAGATCGCCGCCGGCACCGGAGCCGAAAGTGCCCGCACCGGAACGCGTCAGGCGTACTTCGACGGTTGGCACGAGACCGCCATCTACAGCCGTGCGGATCTCGGTGCCGGTGACACGATCACCGGCCCGGCCGTCATCGAAGAATTCAGCTCCACCGTGCCGATCGATCCGGGCTTCTCGGCCCGCATCGACACGTTCGGCAACGTCCGCATCACCCGCACTCTCGACTCGAACGGAGCGAACTGATGAATGTCATCGACAAGGTGAACAACAAGCCCTACCGACTGTCTCCGGTCGACGCACCTGCGCCCGATCCCGTTCTCGTCGAGATCGTGGCCGGTTACCTCGCGAGTGTGGAAATGGAAGTCGAGACGGCCATCTCGCGGACGTCGCGATCACCGATGATCCGCGACGCCCACGATTTCCGCGCCGGCATCCACGACCGCAATCTGCGCAAGCTCACCGGCCGTTCCTACTCCGCACTGGTGCATCCGGTTGCCCGCGACTTCCCGCTCGAGACCATGAAGCCGGGTGACGTCTACTTCCACAACGACGTCTATCTCTCCGAAGGCGGCATCGGCCACCTGCCCGACCTCTGCGTCACGGTACCGGTGTTCGCGACCAAGCCCGGCGACACCGAGCCGTCGGTCGTTTCGTTTGTCCAGGCCTTCGGCCATCACGACGATATCGGCGGCTGCTGCCCCGGCTCGATGCCGTCCGGCGCGACCACCGTGTACGAAGAGGGCCTGATGGTTCCGCCCATCAAGCTGTGGGATCAGGGCGTACCCAACCAGGCTGCGTTGACGATCATGACGCGCAATTCCCGGATGCCCGACGCGTTGGCCGCCGATCTCGACGCCGAATGCTCTGCATGCCTCATGGGTGCTCGGCGGATGACGGAGCTGTACGAGCGGTACGGCGTCGACACCGTCGAGGCGTGCTTCGACTCGATGATGGATGCGACCACCGAGATCTACCGTCGCGAGATCCTGAGCAAGATCCCCAAGGGTGAATACACCTGGGAGGACTACGCCGAGCACGATGGCGTCGACGAGCCCATGTTGCACGTTCAGCGGATCACGCTGACCAAGACCGGTCCCGAGGACGAGGGCGGCGAGCGCCTCATCCTGGACTTCACCGGAACCGGACCGCAGGCCAAGGGCCCGATCAACCACTGTGGTGATTACGCCGACGGAAACTTCCTCGCGAAATGGCTTGCGCCGGTGCTGCGCAACCTCGCGGACTCCCCCGAGCGGATGGCCGAGCTCGACGTCAACGAGGGCGTCATCCCGCTGATCGAGATGAAGTTCCCGGAGAAGGGCACGCTCATCACCCCGATCTTCCCGGCCCCGACCAACGCTCGGACGTTCGTCATCCTGCGCCTACTCGGTGTGCTCGCCGGCGTTGTCGCAAAAGCGGTGGACGGCAACATGCCTGCCGATCAGGAGACCATCCGCTACACCGGTGTGTACGGCGATGACTTCGACGGTAACTCGTACCTCATGCGTGAGGTACTCGGCGGCGGCTCGGGTGGACGGCACTACGCGGACGGTGAGGACACCATTCACGTCGTGCCCGATTCCCGGAACCTGCCCACCGAGTTCACCGAGAGTCGCTTCCCGTTCATCGTCGAAAAGCTCGGCCTGGCCAAGGATTCCGGTGGTGCCGGACGCTACCGCGGCGGCCTGGGCTACGAGAAGCACATCCGGATGCTCAAGGACGCGCATTTCATGTCCATCGCCGATCGCTCGATTCTCGCGTGCTGGGGAGTCAAGGGCGGCAAGGCCGGCGGATCGTTCTCGGTGACGCTCAATCCGGGGCAGCCGAACGAGCGTGAGTTCGACGCGCTGATCGATGCCGAGCCGATCTTGGCGGGTGACACCATCCGCATCCGTACCACCGGTGGCGGCGGCTGGGGTGATCCCCTGGAACGGCCCATCGAGTCGGTGGAGCAGGACGTGCTGTGGGGCAAAGTGTCTCGCGAGTTCGCGGCCAAGGACTACGGCGTCGTCATCGAGGACGGAACGCCGACCGCTGATGTCGAGGCATCGGAGAAGCTGCGCGCCGAGATGCACAATGCTCGCGGCCTCGATGAGCCGTTCTTCGACCGTGGGCCCGGCTACGAACGCCTGTCCGGTGGCGCGAAGTTCGCCGAGTACGACTTCATCGATCGCTGAGATTCACTGATGGAGCTTGATGCTTCCCGTGGCACCGACATCGCGATCGTCGGTGCCACGGGCAAGACCGGACGAGCCGTCGCCGCCGCACTCGACGGTGTGGCGGTGGTACGGCGGCTGAGCCGTTCAGCACCGGACTATGCAGTGGACCTGGAGACCGGTGAAGGACTTGTCGAGGCCCTCACCGGGTGCCGCGGAGTGTATTTCATTGCCCCCAACGTGCATCCGGATGAGCCTGCT
Source organism: Rhodococcus sp. WWJCD1 (assembly GCF_002258735.1). Lineage (NCBI taxonomy): Bacteria > Bacillati > Actinomycetota > Actinomycetes > Mycobacteriales > Nocardiaceae > Rhodococcus > Rhodococcus sp. WWJCD1. Next base: position 61,750 of record NZ_NOXY01000025.1, on the reverse strand, counting down.
CTACTGTTGCGGGCGCTCGAAGCGGCGGCGGCGGCAGGCGTCGACCACGTCGTTTACCATTCCGTGGCCTGGCCGTACAGCCCGCGGATGCCGCACCACATGGACAAGGCTCGCTGCGAGGAGGAGCTGCGTGCCTTCGGTTCGGAGCGGGGCCTGCACTGGACCATCCTGCAGCCCTGCGCTTATGCGCAGAACTTCGAGGCAGTTCTGACCGGCTCGTCGAGTCTCGTTGTGCCCTACAGCCTGGACACGAAGTTCTCGTTCGTCAGCCTCGAGGACGTGGCCGAGGTCGCTACCCGGATTCTGGTCGAGGGCGGGGACATCCACCATGGGGCGACATACGAACTCGGTGGACCGGAGATATTGAGCGTTCGAGATGTGGTGCGTCTGGTCGAGACGATGACGGGCAGGGCGGTGTCGATAAATTCCGTTGGTGTTGACGAGTGGATGAGCGTTCACGAACCCGAATTGAGTCCCGATGCACAACAGCGTCTCTCGGCCATGTTCGAGTACTACAACGACCGGGACTTCCTGGCCAGTTGCACTGTCACGGCCACCTTGTTGGGGAGGTCCCCGACGCCGATTCGCGCTCTGGTCTTATAGCCTTCGCGCGCAACCGACTCCTCGGGAATGCGAACGGCACGTCCGGCTCGACGGGACGATCGGTCTCCCGGCCAGGCCTCGGCTCTTCATCGAATCTATGCCGCGGCTTCGTTGGTGTGCACACGAAAGCTATGCGTCTCCTCAGCTCTGATGCGAGCCATCTCGGATACCGTCCGCGACGCCCGATGCTCGCTGACCAGGAATGCAAGGAGAACGAACGGCGACAGAAAGCACAGCGCAACTGCGGGCCAGACGGCGTTCGGAACGCCGACGAGCGCGAGACCCGAAGCCACGACAACGGCTGCCAGCGTGATCGCGTAGAGAATCTCGATGTAAATTACCCGCCGATTGCTTCGATAAAATGAGAACCGAGCGAAGACACGTGCTACCGCATGATGCCCGTCCATTTCGCGCTCCTGTGCCTCCATGACGTACCCGTCCTCCCGCAACCTCTTCGCTTGCGCGAGGGCCAGGTCCCTCTTGCAAAACGCTTCGTCGATCAGCGTCGACTTCGTATCCCTCAGGAGGTACTTCCACACGCCGAACATCGCCGCAGGCGTCAACGCGGAACCCAACATCAACCAAATTCTCTCGACCACAGCTGCCCCGTCCATGCGTTTCCCCGATCGTTGACGATTTGCTTGACTCGTCCGAAACCGTATCTGCAGGGTCTGACAAGGGTGCGTGTCCCGGACGTCAGCTGCTGATCGTCTCCCACGATGCTCACTACCTCGTCCTTCGGCGCACGAAAAGCATTCGCGCAGTCGTGAGTTGAGTGCGGTCGGATCCATGATCCGCATCGAATCGGAATTTCCGGAGGACCCGGGTTTCTGCCACATCTCGCCCTTTCCATTCCTTACGGGGAACGTGCCCACCCAGAAAGAACATGCGGAGGCGGTCCCAAGCGTCGGTTGGGCCAGAATCGGCACGCCAGGGGCGGCAGTCCGTCACTCGAACGCAGCACCGCCGGCCGACCGGACCAATGCCGATACCGCTGGCGATCGGACTCCGGCCGGCCATGCGATAACCGTCGTGATCATCGGCGCATCAACGACAGGTACGGCCACATGCTCGGGCCACTGCCACGCGCGACTCGACGCTGGAATCACCAGCAGCGCCTGACCGAGCGCGACCAGTTGGGCGATCTGTGATTGAGCACGCACCTCAGGCCCGGGCCCTTCCGGATAGGTCCCGTCGAGCTGCGGCCATCGGGCCATCGGCAGATCCGGAACGTCACGGATATCGTCCATGCTCAGTTCGTCTTTCGAGGCCAAGGGGTGATCAAGCGGAACGATCGCGACCTGCCCCTCGGTGAGGAGGTCCTCGGAGTCGAACCCGACGAGGTCATCGACGGGGCGATGCATCAACGCCACGTCGGCGTCACCTCTGCGAAGATATTCGGCCTGTTCACCGACCTCGCACAACACGACATCGACCTTCGCGGGGTGCGCTTCGAGAACGCGGCTTAGGAGCTCGTGGGACGCACCGGCTTTGGTCACCAGCTTTACGACGTTGCCGGCGCTTCGAGCTCGTTGCGCTGCCGCTGCGACGGCGTCGAGTGCCGTCACAGCGTCCCTCAGGAGCACGGCACCGGCAGCAGTGAGTGCGACTCCGCGACGATTCCGATCCAGGAGGGCGACGCCGAGTCGGCGCTCCATCCTGCTGATCGCTCGTGAGAGCGGTGGCTGGGCGATCCCCAGGCGTTGCGCTGCGCGTCCGAAGTGCAGCTCCTCGGCAACGGCGATGAAGTACCGGAGTTCGCGTGTTTCGAGATCGTCCACTCCGACAGCGTAGTTGTGATACCCGTTGAGTATCACTGGTTGGTGGATCGGTATTGGACGCTCCTGCGTTCGACGCCGACCATGGACTGCATGACCACGAAGACCGCGCTGATAACCGGCGCCAACAAAGGGATCGGCTTTGCTATCGCATACGGACTCGGACTGCAGGGAATCAGAGTAGGAGTCGGGGCACGCAATGATGCACGACGACAGGATGCGGTCGACAAGCTTCGTGCTGCGGGCATCGATGCCTTCGGAGTCCCCCTCGATGTCACGTCGGACGAGAGCGTTGCCGCCGCAGCGGACACGATCCACGACCTGGACATACTGGTGAACAACGCAGGCATTTCCGGCGGCGACCAACAAAATCCGACGACGCTCGATATCGACGTGCTGCGGACTACGCTGGATACCAACGTTTTCGGGGTAATCAGAGTGACGAACGCACTACTTCCGACGCTCCTTCGGTCTGCCTCACCACGCATCGTCAATGTCTCGAGCAATATGGGCTCGCTCGCGTTACAGACCGGCCCGATAATGGCGGCATATGCTCCATCCAAGACCATGGTGAACGCGATGACCGTGCAGTACGCACGGCAGCTCGTAGACACTGCGGTGATCGTGAATGCATGCTGCCCGGGCTATGTGGCAACGGATTTCACCGGATTTGCATCCGCTCGCACGCCGGAGGAGGGTGCGCGCATCGCACTTGAGCTCGCCACCCTGCCCGACGACGGCCCGCGGGGCGGATTCTTCGACGACGCCGGATCGGTGGCCTGGTGAGGCTTTTGGTGCCGACCTGATGACCGCCGACGGTGTCGAGGGGGAACGTAGGAGACCGCCCCCTCCTGCTTCCCTCGCGCCCGTCTGCGGTCCTCCAGGGTGAAGGCCGAAACCGAACACGCATCGACACCGGCCGATCGCTTCCGATGCTGGTAGTCAGCCAATGAATCGAAGGCCGCCGTCATCGCGGCGCTGATCGCTCTGCTCTCGACCTCGCTGATCTCTCTCGCGCTCAACCGATTCGACCCGAGACGCCGCTGATGAGCAGCACTCATTGGCACGGTTGTGTTGATCCTGGTGATGCCATTGCCGCGCACCATCGCCCTGCAGTGGTTGGAAACCCGTATCACCTCGAAATATGGCAGTCGGTGATCTAGTCAGGCCCAGGCAGGTTCGTCAGCCGATTGGCAGACCGGCTCTGTCTTCGAGACCATCTTCGCCGGTCCGGCTCCCTTCACTCCCAGACTGTGAGCCCGCCGCCGGCCACACTGACCGCCTTGAAGCCTTGGGGTGCCGCCACGGTCCAGGCTTCGAAATCGGGGTCGAAAGGAACTACAAGGCTTGCCCGGTCGGCAAACTCGATTCGAAGGTCGCCGTCGTCGGAAGCGTGCGCACACACGACCTGTCTGCCCTCGAGACGCCTGACAGCGGCGTTTTCGGACAGCTTTTCGTCGGGCGCACCTTGGAACCCCTCGGACTCGGGTTCATCGAGCCGAAAACTGGATTCGATGCGCAACTCGTAGTCACGATTTGTACGCAGCGCTAGGGAGAACCCGAACTCGAGAGACACGATCACTTGACCTACCAGAGGAATGTCCACGTGCTACCACCCTCTCGGGACTGAAAATGAGCCGTCCGGCTCGATGGGAAAGTGAGTCTCCGGGTTGGGCCCCGGTTTGCCGTCCAGGTTGATGGGCTGACCGTGTTCGTTGTAGTAGCGAACATACCCGTTCGGGTACCTCGCAGTCGGATCCATGATCCGCATCGAATCGGAATTTCCGGAGGATCCCGGTTTCTGCCACATCTCGCCCTTTCCATTCCGCACGGGGGAACGTACCCACCCAGCGGGAACATGCGGCGGCGGTCCCACCTGGGCAGGCTTCGTCCGCCTTCCCAGATCCTTGATACGTCCTAAAGTTGCACGCAGTCGCTTGAGGTCCTTCGCGAATTCAAGCCTGGTACCCACACCTTTGGCGGATTTCCAGAGAACGATTGCATCTCGGACGATCTTGCCGTATTTCAGGACTGCTCTGGCCGAGGCACCAGCACCAGCAATAGCCCCGGCCCCAAAGGTGATGAACGAGGCCGCGATTGCCACGGCTACGGTTACCGCAAGTTCCTTCGCAAGATCCTTGAGGATCGTCTCGAGATCATCACGCAGTTCCACTAACGACGCCTTGTATTCGGCGCACGCGTCGCGCAGCTCAGCTGCTGCGGCGATCAAGTCGGCTGCCGCTGTGCCCAATTCTCGTAAGTCCTCATCGATGAATTCGACGTCGGGGCCAGTCGTATCGGCGAACAGCGCCGCCGCGGCTGCGAGATCCTCTGACAGATTGTTCGATCCACTGCCCGTAGCGAGGACGTTCCACGCGCCCAAGGCGAGCTCCAGTTTGGCGGTGTCACCGTCTGGAATTGGTATTCCGATCTCCCCGACCAGCCCGAGACCGTCGTCGAGCAGCCCTTCACCGGTTCCCCCTGCCGCCGGCGCTGGTGTGAAAACAATCGTTTCGATGTAGTTCGGTCGCTCGGGCATGGTCGGCGGGCCACCTGACTGGCCGGCTGCCCACTCCGCGACGGCGTAGTTGAAGCCGGCCTGGGTCAACACGTCACCGTAGTTTTCGATTGCTTCGACCAAATCGTTTGCAACCCAATAAAAGTCGCTGACATGTTCATCGTATCTTCCGGCCCAGGTGACACCTTCGGTGTAGGCACCTGCCATCGAGCCACACTCATCCAGCACACTCCCCGCGGAGCGCACTGCGTCGCACAGGCCCGATGCCACCCTGAAACACACATTGGCAGCGGCGTAGTAGGTGTCGGGATCAAGATGAATATTAGTCGGAGCCACAAAATTTCATTCCCGCCCAAAAATTTTCAGGTTTGTTGCTACGGCATCCGAATACTGGTGATGGGCGTTTCTGAGGCGCGCCCGAACATCGGAGATGTCGTCGGTCAACTCACTCACTGCGGTATGCCAAGCAAGGTGCCGTTCGGTGTAGGCGTCAGCTGCCTCACCGGTCCAACACGACCTCACACTCGCAGCCTGCGCGGACAGCTCAGCCACGTTTCGATCAACAGACTCGATCAACCCGTCGAGCCGCGTGACCAAAGTTTCGAGTTCACCCAGTTCGACGGCGAACTCAGCTCCGGGTTCAGTCAAGGTCGAGAACCGATACGCGCAGCGCGGCTGAGTCATCTGCATCGACATAGTCCCGAGTTGCTCGATCGAGCTCGACCGCGATCAAAGCGAGCTCCTGCGTCACAACCCGGGCACGACTACACACCAACTTCCAGTGAGCATCGAACGCACTACCAGAAGCACCGACCCAACCATCGGCCAGACGTTCGACATCAGTTTGCACCGAACCGAGTGCGCAAGCCAGTTCATCGGCAACACGGTAGGTCGACCGGCACAGATCGCGTAGCTCCCCCAGCACCGCCGACAACGGTTCAGACCCCATCGATACTTCCCCCCACCCAACGTCGAGCATCTGTATGACATATCGAGCCGCTGCCCGTTAGACGTAGCAGCGCCGTTCGCGGTTCCACTCGGATGGCAATCGAGAGTCTGCAACGAGTGACACTGCAGCCGGCCGTCGCCGATCTCGCCTACTCCCCTCGGGCGCGCCTGCGATCTTCCGGGGTGAAAGCCAATACAGAACATGCATCGACACCAGCCGATCGCTTTCGATCCTGGTAATCCGCCACCGAATCGAAGGCTGCCGTCACACCGACCGACGTCGAGACGTACGTCATCGACTTGTCTCGCTGGAAGCCCAGATCGGTGCCCACCTCGACGGCGTCGATGTTCGATCCCAAGAACACGAAGTCCCAGCTGTACTCGGCCTCCTGCCGTTCGATCAGCTCTCGCACAGCAGAATTCGTCCACTCCCGGCTCGCGTTCTCGTGACCGTCGGTCATCACGAGCACCGTCACCGATTCGGGACGATCGGCCTCCGGTGTCGTGGCCAGACCCGCGCCGACCTCGCTGATGAACCGGCCGATCGCGTCGTACAACGCGGTGCTGCCCCGCGGCTCGAGCACGAGCGGAGCGACGTCCTCGATGGGCGCGTTGTCGTAGACCAGCTCGTACCGGTCGTCGAATTGCGCGAGCGTGACCACGGTCCGACCGGCGACCTCACGCTCCTTGGTGATCAACGAGTCGAATCCGCCGCGGGTGTCGTCGGCGATGGAATTCATCGAGCCGGACCGGTCGAGCAGTGCGGCGACGAGGGACAGCTGAGGGTTGGTCATAGTTTCCTCCTTCAGGTCGCAGCCGTAACTGCAACGAGTGAAATAGATTCGGCGAGAATGCAAGTGCTGTTCGCACCCATCATCGAAGGGCGACTGTCGTGCCGCCCGAGAACGCCGAATCGTGCAGCTCGATCTCGGCAGGCACGGTCCCGACGGGGACGTCGAACACGACGGTCGTGTCCAGCGCGTTGCCCGGGTTGATCTGTTCGTAGCCGATGCCCTCGTCGAGGTAGGCGGTCGCGAGGCTGTCGACGGAGTACTGCTTGCCGTCCGCGTCGAGCAACTTCTGCGAGGATGCGTCCAAGCTCTGTGCTCGGTCGCCGATGTTGCGCACGGTCATCGTCACCTGGACGTATTCGCCCTGTGCGGTCTGCGTCAGATACTCCGAACCGACTGTCGCGACGGGTGGTGCGACCGCGTTGACGACGAACTCGAACTTTCCGTCGCGTACCGGAACGCCGATTCCTGGACTACTCGGCTCGACCGGGGCCGCAGGAGCCGCTTCCTCCGACGCCGAGGATCCGGCCGGCGCGGGAGCTGTCGGGCTTTCCGACGAACCACCACCGATGAGCCGAATGAGGACGCCCAGCACGACGATCGCCAATATGACGGTCAGGATCTTGTGTCGGGCAAACCAACTCTTCTTCTGCTCGGGAGCGGGCGGGGCGTACTGGTGCTGGGGGTTCGGGTTGTGGTTGGTCATGTCGAAATTCCTCTCGTTGGGCGATGCATCAACCACACCGCAGTCGGCCCTGCCCGCGCCTCGGCTGACCGGTCGGTGCGCCTCCTCCTTTCGGTCGCATTCGGACAGTGATGCGGGCCGATAGGACGATTCGCGGTGTCGGTGCTCGGCCGTACGCTGCTGATCGTGAGCACGCATCGGACAGGCACCCTGCGCCGCAAAGCCTGGACTACGGCGGCGGTGGTCTTCAGCCTGTTCTGCTCGTTGATGACCGCCGGGTTAGCGGGCTCGTCCGGGACGCCGGGGTGGAACCTGGGCATCGGCGTCGCGCTCAATCTTCTGGCGGGCGTCGCCTTGATCTGGCGACACGAACGGCCATGGGTCGTTCTGGGACTGGCGTTGGCCGGGCCGCTGTTCTTCGCAACCGATGCGACGGCAGCGTTGATCGCACTGTTTGCCGTCGGTGCGTTCGCACGCACCAAGCCGCTGGCTTTGGCTGCCGTCGCGGTGTACGTCGCGTGCGGGGTGTCGCTGACGTACGACGCGCATCGCAGTCGGTACTACTCCGTGCTGACCCTCGGTTCGACGAAGGCCGAGGACGGATCCGTGCCGGCGGAGTGGGACGTCCCAGCGTGGATTCCGTGGGTCGTCGCGGCAGTGCTCGTCGGGTTGGTCGTGGGTGGAGCAATACTGCGCCGCACACGATCCGACCTCACGGAGGCCGTGGTCACGCGAGACAAGGTGACGGTGGAGTCCAACGTGCTTCGTGAGGAGATGCTGCTGAATGCGGAACGTGCCCGCATCGCCCGCGACATGCACGACACCCTCGCTGCCAGTCTCAGTCGCATCTCGTTGTTCGCGGGCGGAATGCAGGTCAACAGCGCCGATGGTCCCGAGAAGGTAGCCCAGACAGCGTCGATGATTCGGCAGACCGCGCACGATGCGCTCGACGAGCTCAAGCGCATCATCGGTGTGCTCCGCGGATCGGCCGACAACTCGGGCGGCGGCCGGCAGAGCGTCGAGGGCATCTCCGACTTGGTGCACTCGGCGCGAGACGCAGGCTTGCACACGTCGCTGATGCTCGACGTGACGCCCGGTGAGATCGGCGCTGCGAGCAGTCATGTGGCGTATCGGGTGGTGCAGGAGTCGCTCACCAACGCGCAGAAGCACGCCGCCGGTTCGACGATTCGGGTGGCGGTGCACGGATCCGATCAGGCTGGCCTTCGCGTGGACGTACGCAATCAGCTGATGGGACAACCGGCGTTTGCGCATGGGTCTGGGACGGGGTTGGCAGGATTGGCCGAACAGGTCCGCGGGGTGGGCGGCACGTATGCTGCCGGCGCGCAGCCGGGCGAGTTCGTGGTGTCGTGCTGGTTGCCGTGGTACTCCTGACGAACAGTGTCGGAGTCGCGTTCTAAGCTCAGCGAACCATGACAGCGCCAGCCGTGATCACAGTTCTGATCGTCGACGACGACCCCTTCGTTCGGCGCGGAGTGACCGATATCTTCGCGAAGACCCCGGACATTGCGGTGGTGGCCGACGTGGAGGACGGTGACCAGGTGTCTGCTGCAGTGGCGGCGTTCCGGCCGCACGTGGTGCTGATGGATCTTCAGATGCGACGGGTCGGCGGGCTGGATTCCACTCGCGAATTGATGGCGCTGGCCCATCCACCGAAGGTCATTGCGATGACGGCGATGGATGTGGACGATCTGGTGGTACTGGCCATCGAGGCAGGGGCGCACAGCTTCCTGAGCAAAAGCGAGGCACCCGAGACATTCCATCAGTCGGTTCGAGCGGTGGCATCCGGTAACACGTTGTTCAGTGAGGATTCGCTCCGGAAGATTGTGGCAACGTCGGTGTTGCCGGTGGCCCGGCAATCGGTGTCGATGGACGTGCTGAGCCCGCGAGAGCGAGATGTGTTGCGCATCTTGGCTACTGGTTCGACCAATGCGGACATCTCCTCGGAGCTGTACCTCAGCGAGACAACGGTAAAAACCCATATCTCCGGGATCTTCGTGAAGCTCGGTGTGCGCAATCGAGTCGAGGCGGCACTGGCTGCCTTCCGGGCGGGAATGGTCACGTGAGCGAGCCGAGCCAGAACCGCCGAGGAGCAATCGAATTCGCTGTGCACACGTCTTGCTTCGAACGAACGACGTGCCGCGAAAGGGCCCGTTTGTGCCGTTCTCTCGTCAGAGAGCCACACTGCTACTTCCGGGTCCCGAGTCCGGTGACGTCGAGAATCAACCCCAGAATCCAGAGCACCGGAATGGCTACCGCCACCGCGATGACTACGAGAAACACCGTTCCGACAGTCTCCAAATGCGTAAGAGCCCACCCCAACGCCATGAGCGCGAGCAACACCCCGACCGCGTAGACAGCGATACGGTCAAGCGTGCGGCCCCTGATCACCGGGCCACGGCCGAGGCGCCTCAATTCGCCCTTCGAGGTGAGTGTGTAGAGCCGAATACCGTTCTCACGCGCGAACTGTCGAGCCTCGGTGCTGTACCCGCCGTACGAGGTGTGAAGTCTGACTTTGTCCTTCATCCGATCGAGTAGATATACGTCCCGGTAGATGGCGTGCAGTGTGTCGACGTCGACGGGTCTCGAAGAGACTGTTCCTCGTCCGATCACTCTCTTTCCGTCGATGTGAAAGGTCTGATCCGCAGCGCCCTTGCGAGTGCTGGCGTCGGCGAATCCCAACTTCTGCACACTGCGCCGGACGGGCTCTCGGACATCGCGGCGGGTCAGCGGCACATTCATGACGGGAAACTCTTCCTGGACGACGATCGTAGTTTGATCTCGAGATCGTAACGGAGCCGACCGACGCGCTAACGCAGCGTCGAGATGTTCGCAGGGTCAGTCGTACGTGACCAGTGCGCAATGATCCTCGCCGAACTCGCGCGCTCGCAGCCGGCGCTTGACGGTCGGCGCACTGGTGCGGTGCGTGAGATCCCACCAACCGTCGGGCTGCAGCGTCCAGGTGTATCGGTGCCCGTTCCACGTGGTCTGCACCTCGATGGTCACCGGTCCATGATGCACCAACCGCCTCGGCGCGTCGACGTTGTCGAGCTCCCCTACTGGCTGATGGCTCGTCCACTGGATCTCCCGCCACCGGTCCAGCGTGAACTAAGGTCGGCAGTACTGATACTCCTTATCGACCGCGGACAATCATCAAAGCGTGCAGCTCAGCTCATAGCGCTTTGATGCCGAGTACTGTTCTCTTGTCAAGATTTTCGGTCCAAATCGGGCGGTTGGCGTAGACGTGCATGGTCGCGGAAAGCGCAGTTACCGCACCGTCAGGATTGGACCCCCACGTTCAGTTGACTCGTGGATTTGTGGTGCGTCCCCAGTTCACAGGGGACGCACCACAGGCATCTTCGACAAACCTGTCGGTGCCCTCGTGTACACATGAAGATGCAGGCAGTCCGGTAGTCCGGGCTCCGAATTCGCCGACTATCTCGGCAACACCTTCGCTCTACACAGAGGAGAACTATGGAACAAACACGCCTAGGGCCCAACGACATACCCGCTGGAGATCCCGGATTCATGGTCGTTATCGAGGTCGACCATCCGTTGTCGGACCTCACGCCCCAATGTCACACCGATCTCCTTCGCAGCGTCGACGTCCAGTCCGCACTAGTAGAGGAGTCCGCGTTCGGGAATGCCCGGGTTGTCTTCCACACCGCCCACTGTGGATGGTGGGACGCGGGACGTCTCGCCCTCCGAACAGAAGAAAACGTCCGCCTGACGTGGCCGACTGTCGGGATTGAAATCTTCCGCGCAGACGTGTGGGAGGACGAACCGTTCTTCGACCACGAGCCTCTGGGCCTGGGTGACCTGCCCGAGTGGTGCCTTCGGAGCGATCCGCGACGCAACTCGACGGTGATCGTGGAAGTCGAGCCCGAAGGCGAGGTACCTCCACGCCTCCGGGACTCCGACCTGGTGAACGTCATTTACACGCGGCGGGACGCACGGTCGAGTCGTTCCTCTATCGGCCGACCACAGATGATCGTCGAGCAGCACTTCCATCCCGCCAGCGCCGCGATGTCGACGGCCAAACCCGCAATTTCGATCGGCATGAATCGATCGATTACCCGCATTCGATCCGTGCGATCCGATGTCTATCGCGCCGAGGTTTCACTTCGCGCGACAGCCAACAGGCCCGCCGCGATGCCGCAGATTCCGGACTGGCAGTACAACCTCGACGACGAGGGCTATCGATATGTCGTGGTGACCGACCTCCGAGTCCGGCTGGAGGGGTGGAGTGTCGAAAGTATGGATGCCGACGAGACCGTGACGCGAAGTGACTTCACCTTCGGTTCCATCTGGGCCGATCAAAGTGGGCGCATGAACAGTACCGACGACGGCTGGTTGAAAGACGTGTGGGAAGCGCCGGTCGAACCCGGTTCACTCGTCCGTGCGTTCATCGTCGATGGCCGACGGCTGGAAGTCGATCAATGGGACTCGTTGGCTGCGTGGATGATCGAGTCGCTGTACGACAAGCCGGTCGGATTCATCGTCGAGGTGGGCCCCAGCGACTATGTTGCCGACTCCACCGATGACGCGCCGGTAGTGTGCTCACAGCTGGTCGTCCTGACCGACGGTGTGATGATGCTCAGACGCTCGCGGACCGAACTCGGCCACCTACTTCTTTCGGACTATTCGTCCGCAGGCCTGCCTCTCGACGAGTGGCAGAACGACGGCCACTTCGAGGACTGCACCGACGGATACCTGTTCACCAAGGACATTCGCCTGGCAGCGCGGTCGTGTATCGCGTGGATCCGAGTCAATGCCGGCGTCAACACGACCGGCAACATCGGTTGTTCCTACCGATTCGCCGACGAGCTACCCCGATCCTCGTGACGCACCATCGAGCAACTACTTTCACCCAATACCGACAGGAGACAAAATGAAGAATCTTGGATCTATCTACCGCGCAACCAAGCTCAAGGACATGGACTCAGCTGCATTGGTGTTCGCCATCCTTCACCAGACCGACACCGACCGAGTCGACCGAACGCAACTTCACAGTGCCCTCGAGTTGGCGACGGCCGCTCACCTGTCCCAAAAGCGGATTGGGCGTGCCGCATACCCTGTAGACCCGTACATCGTGCATCCACTCAGGAACGTCTTGCGCCTGATCAGGCTCGGTTGTACCGACACCGATGTTCTCAGCGCTACGGCGCTGCACGACACCGTCGAGGATCAACCCCGGGAGATCGTCTCGATACTCGACGAGTCACGGCTGACGGACGGATCGAACCAACAAACGGCACTGGACCTCATCACCGAGAACTTCAACGCAGAGACCTCCAGACTGGTTGCCGCAGTCACCAATCCGCCCACCGATGCCGTGCTGTCCAAGGCCGAAAAGAACGCGGCCTACGCCGCGCACGTTGCTGACGTCATCAAGGACCCCAAGGTCTTCCTGGTCAAGTTCGCCGACTTCGTCGACAATGCCGGGAGTGTGCAGTACCTCGAAGACGATGCGAAGCGAACGAAACTTGCGGCAAAGTACGCGCCAGCCGTCGCGGTCTTTGCCTCAGCCTTCGACTCCAACCGTGACGGACTGCACTTGCCCCAGCACGGTCTCGATGCAGTGGATGCTCGGCTGACGGCGTTGTCCGAGAGGATGACCGCTGATGCAGGCTAGTGGGGTCCTTCTCCGCAACAGCAGCAACTATTCACCGAAGCCCACCGTCGGTGCCGGCCGCGTAACCACTTTTTCTCCCATAACCTGTTCACTGAGGAATCTACTCAGTTTTTGAGGGTCTGGTTCGACGCGTTCCGCGTCCAAGACATATTTCCATGTCGAATGGTCCGCGGGGTCTGCGAACCGGATGAAACCGACTCCGTGAGCTGCCGCGACGGACCGTACAGCCTTGATGTCACTACGTAAGGCCGCTGACAGATGGGCCGGAACATGGACGGCGACATACGCATGCGTGGCGGCCCGACGGTGAGCCACAGCTTCATAGACGGCTGAAACGTCTATGGCATTGAAAGGTTTGACCTCGATCGTCGACACTTCGAGAAATTCACCAGGAACGTACTTGAATTTCCGAAGGCGAACAACGGTGGCGTCAGGCCGCGACCACCGACCGCCGGTTCTCTTGGAGCCGGAGTTGGCGGTATCGTGCACACCCGCCGGTGGTATAGATTCCGATTCTATTTGCCAATACTTTCTCAGGGTTTGCACGACTGGCCCGTACAGGGCCGACTCTTTCGTTGAGGCGGGAACGAATTCCCACGGTTGGATATCGTTGCCGTTCGCGTCTCGCGTAACCCATCCAGGAGGCGGGCTCACTCTTTTCAGGCTGCCGCGGTGGCCTAGAACGACCAACCCCAACTTCAGGAGTTCCTCCTTGGCCTCTACATATCTCTGCGGGGTCCACCTGAGCCGGGCTGCGAGCGATGTATGACCCGGCGGCGGGTCCGGGCTGTGCAGCAGACTGAGCAACTCATTCGAGTCGAGCTCCATCAGGTATTTTGACGGCAATCGTTCATCCATTCATAAGGCGGTTTTTAACGTACTCTCACCGGATCGGTCGTTATCGCCCTCGGGGTGGCCAGACCAGACTCGCGTCATCAAGATAGAGTTCGCATCGATCCGACCGTCGCCCGGTATTCGTTCGCCAGCGAGAAGTCCGAGTCTTCGATGCCAGCGACTGCGTTCGCGATCAGTTCCGAGTGGTCCTGCAAAACTGTAGCTTTGACCGAACTATCCGTCACCACAGGTTCTTCGATGTCATTTCCTACCGCCGACGTTGCAGCGCGGAGCAATTTGAGCGCTTCCTTCTGCTGCCAGGGTGTCAGCGGTTGCGACGTCACCAGGTCGATGACGAACGTCCGAGTCACCAGCGTCACCGCTGCCGACTGCACAGATGATGCACCGAGAACTGGCGTGCGACGGGGCCGGTCCAGTGTAATGACCGTCCGGGGTTCTCCAGCCAAGAAGTCCCCAGGCAGCTCATGGGCTTTCAACGCCGTTAGTGACACCTGGGCCGAAACGGACGACCCCTTGAACCAACCGCGGCCGACAGTGACCAATCCTCGATCTGCGAGATGGCGAACCGCGGGCAGAAACTTTGCACTGGTCTGCGGCGTCAGCTGTCCGATGCGGTGACCCTCTACGCGTACCTCGACGAGCTTCTTCTCGGTCTTCGCTGTGCTGATGTCGATTTCGTGCAACGTGACCAGCAGTTCGAGCTCACCCTCCGGCTCGACGAAATGCCGGAGGATCTCGAAATGCTCGTCGACCTTCGTCACCTGAACCGAGTATCCGTGCGGCAACATCGTGTACGGCACGTCGGGAGGTTCGTTGCCAGGAATAATCAGGTGTGGCTCGCTGAGTTGCACGTCGATGTTGATGGCCAGATCGACTGGGCTACCCGGCCTGTCATCCCACCGGTTTTGGTCGTAAGCGCGAATGGTCGCAGGCACCGTCGGAACGAGTCCTCGATCGATGAGGCCAATCAGCCGACTATGGAACAGAATTGCCCGCTCACGAGCCAGGTAGCCGATCAAGTAGTTCGACGCCCGAACTGACACAGCGTATCGATCGTGCGGATTTCCGGGCTCAGGGATCAACTCGACCGTGCGTCGAACGGTTGAGCCCGACGGGTCGAAGTCCGAACCCAAGGTGGCTCGGATTGCATCGGTATAGGCGTGGACACCGACAACTTCTTCGTTGCACCAGTCTCCCCGGCCGCCCCACAACGGGTAGGGCTGCCACTGCCCACCTGCATTGCCCATCGAAAGTCTCCTCGTCTCGCCGAACAGGCAGCACGCTATCCGACCGGACGTACACAGCAGCACTGAACCACCCAAGCGTTCTGATTGACGTCATTCGTCCGAATGAATCGATCGCCGCGACTGGGAACGATCACCGTGAGGAGCCCAAGTGGGCCATCCCCTTTCGCTCAAGCGACGGCGTCAGCAAGGCGGCCATACAGATCGTTTCCCACCCTTGCATCATGTCCGACTGTCACCGTCGGCATCCGCAGCTTGTCCAACGCAGCGCAGTGAACAGCCGCTACTCCAGCCAGATCCGCTGCTCGAAGCCACCGCGCTCCGCCCGTTTGTCCGCAGCTAGGTTGTCGAGAGCCTCGTCGCTCAATCCGAGATGCGCGGCGAGTGCACGGACGACCTCAAGGACGTCGGACAGCTCCTCAGGCCGGTTTTTCGGCGTTGCGTGACGAAACTCGTGCGCTTCTTCAAAAAGCTTGTTGATCAACGCATTTCCATAATCCTCAGCCTCAAGGGTTCGATATTTCGGGACACGACCCGAGGCTTCTATGATCGACGGAATCAAATCACGAACAAGTTTTCCCATGATCAGTAGTGTGCAGGTGTGTCTACTCCCTCGCCCACTGATCCCCTGACACTTGGGCAGCACCTGGTCAGCGTTCTCGACTCCGGCGCACGCGTCGCCACCTACAAGCTGGCCGTGTTGGTCGCTCTACTCGAATTCTCGGTCGAGAACGTTCCCGATGACCATAGTTCCGCCGTGGACGTCGATCTCGACGACTTGGCCGAGCGCGTCGTCGGTCTCTACTGGCGACAGGTACGTGACTTCGACGGTCACTACCTCCGCCAGTCCACACAGGCCACAGCGACCATTCCAGACAGTGTCCGCGACTTTGCCCGAGCTACAGCTACGGCCGGCCGAGAAACACCCCTGGACATCGCTGCACGGAAAAACCCCGGTCTGTTCCGCGAGATGATCAAAAAGGTGAAGCTCGTTCTCGCCCAACAGCCGCTGTGTCGCCTGCAGCGGGTGCCGGGCGGGTATGCAGGTGCGTCTTTTCTGTACGACGACAGTTGGATGACCGCCAAGATGGGAATGACCGCCGTCATGGCCCATGGCAACCGGATCACGCTGTATCCGGGAGTGTGCTTCGCACTCGCGCGATTGGCTTCGCTGCTCAAGCCTGCGATGATGCTGGCATGGGTCGACGACGTCCGGCGAAAGAATAGCTTCCTCGACGAGGACGTGCCGGATCTGGAAGGCCACCTGTTCGGCAACAGCCGAATCGCGCTTGTACGTCCCAAAGCTGCGCTGATAGAGGCCTTCGGTCCGTCATGCTTTTACTGCCCGACGCGGGTGGGAGCGGAGGCTCATGTCGATCATGTACTTCCATGGTCGAGGGTCGGGATCGACGGTCTCGCGAACTTGGTGTTGGCTTGCCCATCCTGCAACACAAGCAAGTCCCAGCTGTTGCCCGCGCGATCACACGTCCTACGTGCGCTCGACCGCGGCCGCGATTCCATCACCGAATTGGCTGCAACCATCGATTGGCCGGTGCAATTCGATCGAGTGGTCACATCAGCACGGGGGCTGTACGCCAGCCAGCCGACGAGCTCCCCAATATGGCTGGGCCGAAACAAGATCACCGCTCTACAGGTCGATTTCGCTTGGATGGAGGGATACAGCTTCGACCTATAGACATCGCCGAGTAGCCCTCTTCGACGTACCCAGAAAAATGGGTCCAAAGTCATCCGTGCTCGGCCTGTCTGCACCGTTTTGGTCGTTCTACGTGCCGACGACTCTTCAAGCGAACAGCTGTTGACACCACAATTTTCAAAACGCGGACGTCACCACTTGGACCGTTCCGTCGAAGTGGCTACCCGGCTCCGCGTCGGCCGGGGCATAGTTGTAGCGATACCTTGCCGGCTCCGCAAGACGATCCTGCACAGATTGCGAAGTGATAGGTCCGACTGGGAATGCGGTTACGATCTGAACATCATCCCCGGACACCGAACCGTATAGCAGCGCAGTCGAATCGGTCATGCGGTCACGGATGTAGACGGTTCGCATCCGCCGACGCCAATCGACGACCTCGTCGACTGCCAACACCGTCCCGCTGTCTGCAGTGGGACTGGTCAATATCGGCAACACAACTGACGCGACACGTTCCATCAGCGGCAACGCGGATGCAGTTGGGATAAAAAACGACGACTCGAGCCCGAAAGCCTTCGCGAGATCAGCGGTCAACCACCTTCCCCGCTTCAGGCCGTACGGAGTTTCGACCGAGGACAGCAAATAGCCGTAAACGTGCATGAGTCCCGCGTGCCCAATGGGGAAGTCGAACGCACCGGATACGCCATAATGCAACCAGGAGAACACACGTTCGCTGAACACGGGCCCTTGTACGTTGTCATCGATAACGGTGGACGAGGCCCACTTCGCCATTTCGACTTCATCGGACCTCGACTCCGCAACCTGTTCGCCAAACCAATAGGCATCCGGGTCCCAATGGATAGGGCTGCCATCGACAGACTCATTGATAGCCTTTTCGAGACGGGTGAGTACCGGCGATATGCGCTCCACGTGAATTCCGATCACAGTAAATACCACGGTGCAAGCCCATGACGACTCGGGACCATAGTCGATTAATTTTATACGGAACTGAAACCTATACGTCCCCTAGGTGCTGACGCCTTGGGCGGCGCGTATCCGAACAGCGTGGCGATATCACCAGTGTCCACCGGATCTGTTATCAAACTTGGGTCCGAGCCGACAGCTAGATCCGCTGCGTAAGTCAGCAGCAGCGCGCCCGTCGTGCCCGTAGAGAGCTTGTCCGCCTCGTCGCCACCCGTATTGAACCGTCCTCCAGCAATATGCTCAACCGGCTGTCGCTGCCTGAAGGAATTTCCTGAGAAACCAGGACGAGCCGACAGTGACGCGGGATCGACGTTACGACGCTTACGTCGGATTACTGGAATATCGATCGAAACTCCCTCGACTCGAAAGGTACGAGGGTTGTTGAGGACGGGAAGTAAAACGGCAAAATCGGTAATGGTCGGCGACGCACCTAGTATTTGTTTCTCAAGAAAGTCCAGGTCAGCACCAAAATCCCACCCATCCGCCCAAGTAAATTTTTTCAGCGCGTCCAGTATCTCAATTGCGGGGACCGAAGCCACATATGCATCAAAAGTTTTGTCTCCAGTCTCGCCTTCCACGACATCCTCCAACTCAAAGTAGTGGAACGTTGAAACTTCACCGCCGAATCTCTTGAGGATAGGCAAAAATGCTTCGAAATGAGATCGGTTAAAGGAACCATCGCCACGCTCAGGGTGACGCATGAAGTCCGTCATAACTCCACCCTTGCCGCGAGTAGTCAGACGCGCATGGTACATCTTGTTTGCTGCCGCCGGACGGAGCCAAGGGAGTTGCTGAAAAACGAGCGGTCTCACATCTATCGGTCGCAGTGTTGGTATGCCATCTTCGTCGATCTCGGAGAAGTCGCTCAATTCTTTGCGAAACGTATCCTCATCACTGGTGATTGCCTCGAACGCCTCATAGAGGTCGAAAGATCGACCTTTACCATCCACAACATTGCTTGCGATAAAAAGCCGCACCAAGTCACGGTACCCCGGCCGGAACCCGAACCAACGTCCCGCTTGCATCATGGTGTCTGCGCTAATCGAACGACGCATGTAGTACGAGATTGTCAAGCCTTCGACGGTAAACCCTCGGCTCAGTTTGGTGCCACCCACAAGAATTTTCCAGACACTTCCGCCCTGAAAGTCGAGCTCCGCTTGAGCATAGTCGCTGTTATTGTCACCATTCACCACGATAATCGGATGACCACTCGCGATCTTATCGACAGACCTGCCGATGAACTCTTTGAGCTCGTCGAAACTAGCCGGCATCCTGCCTTTCTCCAGAGGACGCGATTGTGAAACCGGATAAAAGTCGTCCTCCCACAGGTTCTTCAACCGACTTAGACCACGAGGCTCGCTGTAGCCGCTGGAATTCCAAAGCTTCTTCAAATCCAGCCTAGTTTTGTCGTGCTCAGTCTTTTTCACACTTTCATGCACGAGCATCGTATGGTGTTTGAACTGCTTCGATCCGTGAGCCTCACGAAAAAGCTTTATGGCTCCGGTAAGCACGAAGGAGTCGAGCGCGGCCTGACGGCTGGACTTAGACTGCGCCAGGTTAGCGATATCGACCTTGCGTACTCGAGCAAGCTCGTTCGAGTTTCCAATGTCTTTCGCATCTTCGTCGGCATTTTCTAGATCGTGAAAATCTGCCCCACCCATGTAGTCTGCTGGGCGATCGAGACTTATGATGAAGTCGCGCGGAAACAGCTGCTCCGGACTCTCAGCATCGATCAAAACGTTTGCGTAAGGCGTGGCCGTGTAAGCCAAGTACTGAGCTCGCGGCATAGCACCTAACAGATTTACAATTGCTTGGTTAATCGCCGTCTTGTCGTTGACGGAATTTGTTCGCGGGTTCAGAGTATTCACTGATGCCTGATCAGCCTCATCATCCAGAATAACCGCAGAAAGTTCCTCAAGACGGCCGACCTTGGAAAGATCGGACAGTAGTCGCTCCAGCACGGTTTTATTCTTTTTCACCACTGCCAATCGTACGTTGACGCCCTGCACGTTGACCTCAGAGTAACTCGCAGCCTGAATATCTACGAGCTCACCATTGAGGCGTGGATCGAGTAGCGATAGTTTCGAATTCCCGAGCTCTTCGTAGTCTTTCAGATACGAAGTCAAACGTCGAATTGCTGGAATTGAAGGATCTGTATACGGATTGACGCTGTGAGATAGGAAATCCGGCCAGTCTTCGTCACTCTGTGCATAGTACTCTGCCGCTTCCAACGTTGCCCGGGTCACGTCGTCTGTGGCAGCAATTATATTTTCTTTTCCTACAAGCTCCATGTCCAACCGTCGCTGAGTTTGACTTCGAAGGAGCTCAATTGTACCCGTCAAGACAATAATCAGCTTATAACCTGCGTCAACAGCCTTAGCAATGACACTTGTAAAATTCGCCGTTTTCCCGCTTTGTACGTACCCAACGACTAGGCCCTTAGCCTGGAAATATTCCGTTCGGCGCGGATCCGCCAGTAGACCTACGATCTTGTCGGTCGATTCATCAATGTCATTGACAACGGAAGGATCCCATCCCTTATCGATCAAAGATCGATAGTAAGCCTGACGATAGAATTCGTGCTCCGCTTTGCGATCTGATGTGTACCACGCGTCCCAGGGCTTCCCGCCGCTTATAACAATTACGCCGCTCTTCTTTGCTAACGGAAATTTCGCGTCGAGGTTGGGAAAGTCAAGCCCGCCCAATCCCAGCTGACCGTATACGAAATGACGACGTTCCCTCGAAAGGGGTTCGGTGGAGTTAGACCAAGACTCCGTCGAAGAATCCCACTGCTTGAGGCGTGCAACGAGTCGAGGGCGAACTAAGCTACTAGCTGAGTCGTCGAGCAGCAGCTCGACTATGTCTTCGACTTCTAGATTGAGGCCTAGCGAACGCGCACAAACGCGGGTTATTTCGTCGATCAGATCGTAGGGTGGCAATCCAGACTGTGCATCGATTTGCGCTACCGCGACCTTTACAAGTTGCGTAGTTTGAGCATCGTTCATGAGCACCTTTCCAATCCAGAATTTTCATTACCGCTAACTTGAACTTCGCGCCAACTCGTCTTCCGCAGCATCGGTCAAGATGGCCTGCCATATTTCAACATTATCTTTCGCTTTTGAACCAAAAGCCGATCCCCTGAACACTTCCTCCATAAGCAGGTATAAGGAGGCCTTCAAAAGAGGCGCATCGTTCATTCCGGAGCGACGCCCCGTTGACAAAATTTTCCTATATCTCTCATTCAACCAGAGCGTTTGCTCTGCGCGATCCACCTCGAAGAATTCGCCTGTACTGATGGACTTCCAGCGCACCTGGACCGGTGGACGCGGTGCCGAATCCTCATACTCTTCTTCTATTGCCCGTTTTACCGCTGGCGAGAATCCGGATCCTGGACGGACTACCGCTTCCCTCTTACGTGACCTAACGTTGCCGGTGCGGAATACCGCCTCGGACTCATTCAAGTAGTTCGAGAATGAGACCCCGCTCTCTGAGACCGCTCTTTCGACTGCATGCCCGAATTCCGGTCGCGGCTGGACGCTGCTTTTTTCCATATTCATGTCGAAGACTTCGGGTAGAGTGTCGATGTCAAGTTCCACCCGAGCAAGCTGTGTACGGCGGCCATTCGTAAAAATATTCTTCCATCCGCCGGCTTCCAGCAACCTGTCGTTTCTGTAAAAGTAGAAGCCCTGCCTCTGAACGGGGTCTTCATCCAGACGGAACTCCAGCGCCTGACTTCGAGCGGGCCATAGGTGCGCCGTAGCGGTGATAGCAGCGGGGCCGACTTCAACTGAGAATCTCATTGGGTACCGGCCATCTCCGCTGCGCCGATAAGCGAAAGGGTCGACTGCATCAACGATCCTCGGCGCTCCAGCGGTGCCGGTATCCGCGTCGTACACATCTATCGATATTTGCATATTCCGCTTTTTAATCAACCGATGCATAACAAAGCCCAGATGAAATCTCAAGCTGTCGACGGTCCTTGATAGGTACTCGTTTACGACGTCTTCGTTCGTTCCGCTCGGGAAAGTTCGCACGTTGTCCCAGCGAACCATAGTCCCAAATTTCGAGTCAACAGATTCGAGGGCAAGGTCGAGTTGTTCGGCGCACTGAGAGCTTTCCAGAACTTCGCATTCAAAGTTTTGAACACCTTGGCGAGACCAACGTCGTCCCGCGGTGTGGTGCGTCTTATCGAATTGGTCCCTGGCGATAACTGTCAAGGATTCGGCTTGACTGAAAGACGCGGCCTTGAGCCCCATTCCATAGTGTCCAAGTGATGACCCGTCGTAGTGATGACGCCGACCAACCGTCATCGCCGCGTCAATCGCCTGCTCGCTCATTCCGAAGCCGTTGTCGATGATCAGCAGTGAAGAGGGTCTGCCCTTGCGTAACATGAAACGGACAACAATCCTGTTAGCGGTTGCGTCCAGACTATTATCAATCAGGTCTGCAACTGCGGTATTCAGAGTGTGGGATAATCCAATAGCTGCCATTACAGCCGGATCGGGTGGCAGAACCCGCATCTCTACGGCTTCTAAGACGGTGTTCATCGAAGGCGTGGTCATTTCACCGAGCCCGCAATGTTGTCGAGTACGCGACCGAAAGGAGGTGCGAGTCGTTGACGCGTCGCTGGCAATTCAGGGCATCTCCCAACCGGTGGTCACCTTGAACACGGCCCCGACTCCGCATCCTCTTCGCTCATTCTTATCACAACCTAATGAGATTGGGCGGCGAACCCTCGACTCCTCATTCAACGGCACTTGGTAAGAGCGAACTCGCCTTACCAGTCCACACCACTACCAACTCGTCTCTTGCGCGAGTAGCTGCTACGTACAGCAATGACCTCTCACGCTGCAAGGCGTCCTCTCGCTCCCCCTCGGGCAAGGAGTCGATGATGTAAGAACGAGGAACCGAGTTCTCGCCAACTCCCACCAGGACTACCTTTGCGAACTCCATGCCCTTGGCGCGGTGCATTGTCATGACCTGGGGAGTTCCCTTCGCAGAGGCGGAACCCCGATCGACGAAGGTAGCCCGCACGTTTCGTTCACCGAGTGCACGCGGAAGCGACTGACCTTCCTTCTTTGTCGATACGAGCAATCCGATCGACTCCGGATCTGTACCGGCCTTGATCCAGTCCTCGACGAGCTCGGCAACAACCTGGTACTGCTCGGTGAGGTTGGATACCTCCAGTTGGTTCGGCTTCGGCCCGCTACGGGCCGACCGGTACCCCTCCGACGACTCGATCTGGTCCCCGAGGTCCGTGAACTCAGTTCCCGCTAGGATTCCCAGCGCAAAATGCAGGTTCTGCTCAGTGGTGCGGTAGTTCAGCGTCAGCCGCCGCGAGCGGCCCACGATATTGATTCCGTAACGCCCGAGAACTACCCGCTGCCCGTAGATTCGCTGGTGAGTGTCCTCGGCAAAGAAGAGGTCGTTCTTGCCCTCGGGTACAAGAGCTCTCAGTAGCAGAAACCTACTTGGGCTCAGATCTTGCGCTTCGTCGACGAGTACGTGGTCCGCCAAATCACTAGTGTCGTCGCGCAACACAGTCGAGGCAATCGCGGCGCGCTCCTCGTAATCAGTCGAACCCGACGCGGCAGAGGATGCTCGGTAACCAGCGATGACGTCCCACACCGCGTTTCGCTTCGCTCTGTTCAGAGACACCCCTCGTCCAGTTCGCTTCACACGTAGATAGTCTTCGCGAGTGGTGACAAGGTTCGGCAGCACGATGAGGCTGTACTCGGCTTCGAAGAACGAGTCCACTTTGAGATCGCTTGGCAGATCGACGCCGTATGTCGCGATCGCCTGCTTCCACGCATCCTGGGCCTGGCTCTTGAAGACCTCCGCAGTGCGGGGGCCGAGAACCCCTGCGACTGCACCGTTCCCGGAGGCTTCGCCCCCGAGCGCGGCCTCGTACTTGTGGAGCACGCGGGTCGCGATGGAGTCGACTCCCGAGATGAACACGCCGGACTGACCCAGATCGGTTGTTAGAGGAACCGACGCATCCAGTTGACGAAATTGTGATCGCAGGCTTTCGGCAAGGGTTGAACCGTAGGTGGTGAGCACAATCCGCGCTGCCGGATTCTTTCGGTAAAGCTCGCGTGCGCGATGCAGGAGGACGACAGTTTTGCCAGTTCCCGCTCCACCCGTCAGGCGGAATGGCCCGTTGGTGTCACGGCCCGCGTAGGTTCGCTGCTCCGGGTGCAGGAAGATGCGCCACGCCGCGAAATCCGGCCGCTCGATCGCTTCGCGGAGTTCATCGTTGTCCTCGATGAAAGCAAACTCCATCTGCGCAGCGGGATGCCGCAGTGCCTTGAGCAGCTTGTCGTCATCGGTGCCCTCGTCCGAAGTATCGGTGTCGAGGATGTACTTGTCCTTGATGTCGGTCAGAGACGTACCCGTGAAGATATCCACGAGGGCGGTGCCTTGCCAGGTCGCCGGTGCCGACTCGGCATACTCGAGCAGCGCGTCCGGGTCGTTGATGTCCAATGCGCCCGCGGCAAAATCGTGATCCATCCCTAGATCGGCCAGATGCTCTACCGTGAATTCCCTCTCCCGCAAGGTTTTCTGGGCGTGGGAGTCAGGAAGCTCCAGCGCCTCGGCCCGTGCAGCCGTCACCGTTGGGGCGACGAAAACGGGCGGAGGATCCTCTGCCGGCAACAGTTCAGCCACACCGTTGCGCGGGTTGATCGTCATTCGGCGAGTCTGAGCAATCTTGATTGCCTCGTCGTGCTGAAACGTTCCGATGAAGACGTAGGACGCCTCCTGCCCACTCCCCTGAAGTTTGAACAACACTGCTCGGTTGGACAGGTCCACGCGGCCAGTTCGCGCGCGGGGATCAGCTGAGTTGTTGATCGGCTCGATGTGCAGACTCTTGTTGTCGTCGTTCGCTGACAACTTCGCAAGGAATGCGTAGGTCGCTTTGTGGAGACTTCCATCGATCTTGTCCAGCCCACGACCGATCACAATCTGGGGCACTGAGTCGCCTTCCTTCTGAACCAACGGTCAACTATGAGCACTAGCGCAACGCTGCAGCTTGAATAGCTTCTGCTACTGACTCGGCATCAGCCGCACACAGTGTCCACCCTGCCTCCGACAATTCCTGTTGATCTGTGCTTCCAAGCGTCGGATCCACGGCCACGTGCATCGCCGGCCACGAGAGTTCGACGGGCAGCCCCGACACTTCTTCCCCAACCTCCGGCACCGGAACACCCAA
Organism: Rhodococcus sp. WWJCD1; assembly: GCF_002258735.1. Classification (NCBI taxonomy): domain Bacteria; kingdom Bacillati; phylum Actinomycetota; class Actinomycetes; order Mycobacteriales; family Nocardiaceae; genus Rhodococcus; species Rhodococcus sp. WWJCD1. The sequence continues at coordinate 36,830 of NZ_NOXY01000025.1, read as the reverse complement.
CTTTGCAAGGGCAGTCACCAACGCTTGGACGGGGCCGATCACCCCGTCGTAGACCTCGCGCCATGGTCCACTCAATGAATCACTATCGGCCGCAACAGGTTGAATGGGCGCATTGGCAGGTGCGATGTTCATCGACGCCGAGCTCAGGTGTCGCCGTGTGGTGACAACGGCGGCGAGTGGACGCAGTTCGAGCAGGTTGGACCATCGAAGCCACTCCCTCCACTGATCGCGCGTCTCCACTGACAGTGCCGCGTCATTGTCGTCGATGACGATGGCAATTTCGGCCTCGCCGAGTGACTTGCCCTCTGGGACTCGCACCGACACTGCGAAGCCTTGGTCACGCCATACGAGCGTGTCGCCCGCAGGTTTCTCGACGACGTTCCCGTCGATGAGACTCAATGCCAGTTCTGCCGGTGCTGCACCGCCGGTGCGTGTCGCAGAAGTACCCATCCCCATGATTGCCATGACCGGTAGCCAATGAGCAAGGTTACGACGAGGGTGGGCTTGCGGGCTCTGCATCCACGCGAGGAGAAGGTCGATGCTTGTCGCAAAGACCAGGTCTATCGAGCCTTTCGAGAGTTGATCGCCCGCCATCTTCAAGAGGTTCGGAATGTGATCCGCGTTCAGAACCGTGGACGTCGACAGGTTCCCCTCCAAGTCCTGGTGAGTGACAGCGACTACCTGATATCCGCCGTCGCGGAGATTGCGTCGCTTCTCGGCGTCGTCCGCCAGCCGGTTCGTCGCCGGGCTGGCATGGAATTGCCAACCGTCGGTGAATATTGCCGTCGGCGGGACATCAGGTGTCGCCGATGTCAGAACGAAGTCGGGTTTACTGCCCAGGATGTTCTCTTGAGGCCGCAGACTCCACCTGTTGGACGACCCGAGCGCGACGTCCCAAGCGACTCCCCTATCGGTTGGTTTCTCCACGATGGTCGCGCCCAGAGCTTTCAGCCTTTCTGCGAAGACCACACGGAACCGACGTTCCAGATTGGACTCGTGGTCGATTGACGGAGGCTCGTCGGCCGTGATCGGCCATGGCATTATGTCCGGGATCGGTGACTCGTCGTCGCTAGGCAGTTCGCGGCCCAACAACAGAGTTCGTAGATGGCGTACGGCAGCACTTCGCGACGTGAACCTCACATCGGGGAACGATGCGAAGGGCAGCAAGCATTTTTCGCAGGCCAGCTTCCCGGCGTACTGGCACTCGCACGACGCGACGACATCATGTGCGAGCCGAAGTACGTCCCAGATCGCTTGCGGGTCAGCGAGATCCGACAGATAACCCGTACCCCCAGGAACTACGTCATGCAGTAGGAGACCGGGCCTGTTGTCCCCGTTGAGAGATGGGTCGCTGACAGAAACGATCTGCAGATGATCAGGATCTCCACCGATCCGTTCTCGCAACCCGAGTAGCACCGCAGCAGACAGTGAGGGGATAGCAAAGGAATCTCCCCACGTCACCGAGGGCGGCAGCCGAAGGACAAGGCCTTCCGTGGTCAACGAGCGCGCCAGTGCGACCGAGACAGTCGACTCTTCGAGCGCTTTCCTGTACGAGCACCAAGGTCGGTGCTCGCCGGCGGAGTTTCGTCGAGTATCAGTGTCGAGCTTCCCGCATTCGGAGCACACACGGAACATTGCGGATTCGACTTCACCTCCGGCCAGCAACCGCGACGAACCACCACCCCGGCTCCCACCGGTATTGATCCATCGGATCGTCATCGAACGACGGTGAGTTGCGCCGAAGCCGAGACCGTCCACGAACCAGCGCCGGGTGAACGACTTCGGGTCGATGTCGGCTGCGGTGATGACGGTGTAGGGGGTACGTAGTCGCTCTTCTCGCCCGTCGTCTATAGATGCCTCTTCGCGACGGATGACAGCCGAGACGCTCGACAGCTCGACAACGGGTAACCGTTGGCCGATGTCGCCGATCGCGACAGTTCCACACCGGGGGCACTGCGACGGCGCGACCCCGCCTTCTCCGAGATCGGCGACGAAGCCGCAATCGGGACAGCATGCCCACTCGCGAACGGCGTCTCCATCCGCACCGAGGTCCACTGCATCGATAGCGATGGCGAATCCGCTTGCGTAGAAGGTTGATCCGGGTGCAAAGTCTCGCAGTGCCTGAGCTGAACCTCGGCTCAACTCGAACTCGGTGTGTTCGAACTCCTGGGTCTCAGGATGAATCCAGTTGACCGACACTGACAGGGTCACCGAGTCGTCCAGCAGTGTGTAGTTGGGGAAGAGTCCAAACGATTCGAGCGCACTGATCCAGTACTCGGACCGGAGATCGGCCAGTTGTTTTCGAACTAACCGCTGCGCCGCAAGAGCAGTTCGGTACGCCACCTTATCTTCCTCGGTAGCAACCGTACTGTTGAAGGCCGTCAACAACTCTGGAATAGCAGCTTCGACGGCCTTGAGACGATGCTGCAAGGTCTCCACTCGATGCGTCCACTCCACTGACGCTGCATGGCAACGAGATGCCAATTCACTGCTCTCGGAACCGCTTTGGGGCGTAGCAAAAGCCCGCAATCGCTCGGTTACATCGGAGGCAAGCGTGGAGAAGCCGGCCACGAACTCGTCGACGTACAGTGCTGAATGGTCCTCGGCATCGGCGATCAGCGTGCCCAGGTAGGTGGTTGGTCCGGTGGCAGCCAAAGCGTCTGGTGTCGTCCTCGGATGAGGTGCGTTCTTTTGACGAGCAAGACGGTCGGCGACCGATGCCAGAAACTGGCGCCGAAGAATCTCCTCCGCGTCGAGGTAAGTGGCGGGCGGACGCACCGCTCCGTTGATGGTGGAGTTGGGATCGGCGAAGCGGGGCAACTGATCTCCGCGTGCGGTGACGTAGGCCAGCGCCAACGCATTTCCGGTGAGGCGGCCGGCGCGGCCTACCCGTTGGAGGTACGACGCCACCGTCCGCGGGAGTGAGGACAGCATCACGGCGGACAGATCGCCGATGTCGATTCCCATCTCGAGCGTGGGGGTAGCGACAAGGACGTTCGGCGCGTTCGGAGGCGGATTGGTCTCCTTGAACTGGGACTCGTACTCCAACCTTTTCTCATCCGGCAGCAGCGAGGTGTGTTCGCGGGCAACGACTCGGCGGATGTCGTTGACGGCGTACATCTGTTGATAGAAGTTCGCGGCGATTTGCGAGTGCTCCAGCTTGCCGGTGCAGTTGACAGTCAAGCAATGGCCGCCCTTGAGCTGGTCGACGGTTTCCTGCCCGCTGACGATGGAGTCACCGCAATGCGAGCACACCAAAGCAACCGCTTCTTCGCTGTCGACTGCACGGGCCACTATCGATGCCGGCGATAGATGGAACGTCCGAGTCAAAGCACCACCCGGTAGTTCGCCGATCACGTCGCGGTGGCGCAACCGCTCGAACAGTAGGCGACTCAGCACTGCGCCTTCGGCAGGTGTGACCTCGAGTGTCTTGGCGGCCCAACTCGCATACCAACCTCGAGCCGACGCGATCGGCTCGAAATCGCTGTCTCGACGGTTCGTGGTCCCCAGCATCGGGAACCCCGGGGCCGATGTCCCACGACCGAAGCCCGGCATTCCTTGACTCCGCTTGCGACCACCAGTGATCCACCACCGGTTGCCGTCGTCCGTTCGGTATTTCTCGAACCACTCGTGGGCGATCGCGCCTCGGTTCCGCATTCGCTCGACAGTCCCTCGAACCCACCTGATCAGCTGCGCATCGCCGATGGTGTCGGTGGTCAGCTGGACGTCCTGCCCATCGAGAACTTCTTTGGCGCACGACAAAAGAACGGCGCGCGAGATGTCCACTTCAGCAACAGCTGTGCCGGTTCTCGTCAACGTTCGACCGACGCCGGAGCGAAGGCCGAATTCCATCTCGATGTCGAGTTGCAGTCGCTGGGTGACGAAGCCAGTCAATGTAGTCGACGATCGTCCCAACCGTGCCGTGCTCCAGAACTTCGAGAAGTCGTCGCGATCTGCCAGTTCAGGCGGGAGTAGCCGGTAACGTTTTGCGCGGTCGTTACCGGCCATGGTGACCATTTTGTGAGCAAGCGCGTCGAGGCTCATGTCGCCTTCGGCGAGCGCTTGCCGGATCAGCGTGCGCAGGGTGAGCGCCCTGGACCGTGCCTGAACGAATCCGGCGCGGTGGGCGGCGTCTTGCACGCTGTCGGTAAAGACCAGCGCTCGCTTCTCCCTCGGGTCCAGCCCCGGTGTCCCGAACAACGTGGACAGCGAGACGGACAGCATCGTCGCTATCGCGGATCCCAGGAATCTAATCCCATCGCGCTGCCGGCAGGACGGGCAGACGTCGCGCACCGAGTCTTCACCGGCGGTGTCGCCGACGTTGACCAAAACCGGCAACGCGCCCCCCTCAGCCACCACTGATTCGGCAGGACGCTGCGACGTAAGGCAGCGATCATCGACCGCAAGCCAATTCAGCTCGGAACCAGTGACAGGTTTGGTGGTCGAAGATGTTGACGGAGAGGCCGATTCGGCGGCCTCATCTCCCTCAGAAGGGGCGTGAATCAGTGCCCGGAATCTGTCGTCGTCTCCTAGCTTCCGGCGACGGATAGTGGTGTCGTCCACGTCGAGGTCCGAACCGGTGGGAGCAAGTAAGACGCCCCAGCCTGACCTGTTGCAGTGCCGACAGTACAACGCCGGCAGGAAGGGTGCCGTCGGTCCCTCGGCATCTGCATCGTCTATGACCAGACCGTCATCACCCCAGGCGAAGTGGGGTGCACCGGACGCTGCGCGATCGAGCCGGGTGAGTTCTCGTATCCACAGGTGTACGTCCACTGACGGCGCAGTGCGACCGAACACGGCACGAACGTGGCTCAAGGTGGTCACTAGCGAGCGAAGCGCGTTGGCAAGCACGAGCGGATCGACTCGAGCAAGCTCAGCTGACGCAGCAACATCGATTCCGGCAAACAGTTCCGGGTCTGCCAGCTCTGCAACGGCAACAGCGGCTTCACATCGTTGAACCAAACGGCTGAAGACCGGATGTGCTTTGACCAGATCCAAACTCGCTTCATCGATCTGATTGTCGGTCAGACTTTCAGGGTGGGTGAACAACGCACGAAGTACCGCGCGCGCAACCTCGGCGGGATCACCGTCGTCATCGGGTGAGGCGGCCGCGAGCCGCAGAACTCGATCCTCGTCGATTGCGGCCGGGCGGATCTCGAGGCCGCCGAGCCTCGATTCCGCGCCCGCGGCCCACTCGGACAGAGTTTCGCGGGATTCGGTGACCACAGCGTCATCGCCGAATTCATCGCCGAACACCGTGCGCGCAAACTCGAGCATCGTCGACGGATCATTACCGTCACCGAGTGTCGCCGACGTAGCAACAGGCGTAACTCGCCCCAGCGGGCGGGACCAATCCTCGGACGATACGTCCGGCTCATCCTCAGACCAATGGCTCTTCAGCGTCATTCCCAAGCGGCGAAGAAGCATAGACACATCGGTGCCCTGAGCACCGTCATAAGTATGAAACTCGTCCAGAACCAGATACTGCAGGCTGGTTGCGCTCTGACGCCACAAGCCCGCATCGGCATGCCGTAGGAGTAGTTGGTCGAGCATCTTGTAGTTGGTGAGTAGAACATCCGGCGCAACGCTACGAATCACGTCGCGGTCGGTGATAAGTCCGTCACTGCTCACAATTGTTCTTGCCGAACCTTTTTCACCGGTATAGAGCGCGGCAGTGATGCCACCGAGCTCCTTATGTTGCGTGATCAATGCGGCGAGGCGTTGCGCCTGGTCGTTGGCAAGAGCATTCATCGGGTACAGGATGATTGCCTTGGTACCTGTGACGCCCTGTCGCTTCGAGCGAAGAACGTGATCGAGAATCGGGTACAGGAACGCCTCGGTTTTGCCAGATCCGGTGCCCGTAGTGACAAGCGTCGGTAGCGGCCGCACCTTGTCCGGACCGAGATTGGCGCTGCTGAGTCGCTCGAATGCCGCGGCCTGGTGACCGTAGGGTGTCAGACCGCCGACCCACTCCAACGACTTCTGCCAGCCGGGTTCAGCTGGTCTAAACGGCATCCGGAGACGCAGGTAGGGCCCTCTGAACATTCCGGTTGTTGGATGCTCGAGAAAAGTATCAAGCGCACGACGCGCGTCCGGATCAGCTAGAGCAAAGGTGGTACCGAGGTAGTCCAGCAAGCTGGCGGTAATCCGCTCAGCTTGAGCGAGGGGCAGAAGTTCTGACGCCATCAGTGTGTCTCCATCGGCGTTCCGCCGCTAATCCCCAGCCGCCGCTCGAACTCTGCGTACGCCTCACGCATATCTGCTTCGCGGTCTAGAAATTGAAACGGCAGCTCGTAGGTGTAGGTATTGCCCGACGGGTTGGTAGCGGTGCGCTCCTCCTCGATGATCGAGTCACCCTTGCGACGCCATACGCTGAGTACTTCGTTCGGTACCAGTCGGCCGTTGATGTCGTAGAGGTACGTCTTGCGGTCGTAGCCGTAAAGCACCGGGAACTGCGTGCGGTAAATGGTGCACAGCTCATCAACCGTTAGACCGAGCCCTAACGCGACGAGAGCATCAATCTCGACGAGTGCTTGACGACGGTCGATTGCGATACGAAGAGGGGTGTCAATGTCCCAATTTTCGTCGACATCACCCAATGGCCTACGACGTGAGTGTGCGAAACCTCCAGCCCACGAATCACTTTGCGCTTCTGCACCGTAGCAGCTGCGCCACAAGTCCTGATACGCGATTGTTGCGCACTGCAACCGCAGAGTTCGCGACACTAGCAATCGGGAAATATTCGGATCGCTCACCAAAGGAAGCCGGTAGAATACGTTCTGGTAAATGTTGCTCTTTGGAGCTGCCCTTACACCGAAGTCCGCGACTAGCGACGACGAACAAGCAGCAACCAGCATGAGATCTTGAAGCGAACCAAAAGGTAGACCAACGCAGAAAACGACATTGACATGGGACGCACCTGGCGAAATTGTGCTGGCAATAAGTGTGCGCTCACCTGTGTTGGCAGCCATTGCTCGCCACGCCACCCGGTAGCAGTCACGCGCGCGCACTGTCTCCAGTACCCCGTTCTCACCCGTCACTTCCCATGACGTGTACGCGGCGTCGTATCGCGTGCGGCTCCCCACAGGTTTGTACGACGTAGCGGGGATCGCGTCAGGCTCCAGCGCTTCGAGATCGACGGTTGACCAGTCGAGGTTGTTTCTCATCGACCGGTTTGGAGACTTGTAGAACGGCGTGCTGACATGCAGATGAGGGCCCTGCAGGATGACTTCGTCCCAGCTGTCGGGTACCCCCCACTGGGAATCGAAATATCCCCTGGTTCTGTCTATCGACTCATCCCACCCACGAGAGAACTGCAAACCAAGTTCACCGATCCGTCGGGCGCCCGCGAGCTTCTCCAGCGCACTGGCTGCCGAACGGTTGACCGTGTACACCATGCGAGTGTGGCGAACGGGAACATCCTCGGCTTCGAGCACGTCCTTCCATGACTTCAACACTGCATCATCGACGTTGATGATCCTGCCGCTGTGCGGACGTAGATCCCATTTGCCGTCCGGGTCCTTCAACCCTGGTTCCGCGCCGGACCCGTCGTGGACCAAAGATCGTTCGACCGTATCCGGATGATAGATCGATGATGCAGAAAGAAACTGCGGAGCGGTGGTCGAACCATAGATGTGGACGCCAAAGGAAACGTGATGGTCAATTTCGTACAACGTCAGCTCATTAACGAATTGCCAATGCCGCCTCAATTTTTCGTAAGACGCTTTCCTGAGATTGCCTGCTTTCTCATCCGTGAAATGGGATTCTGGATGAATAAGTGCGATCGTTCCGGTAGTGGACCTGTGGCGCCACGTCTGTTCCATGAAGCACCGATACAGGTCGGGCTGCAACCCCAACAAGTGCGGATATTGCCGAGGATCTCCTACGAATGCTGCGGTAGCCGCTACCTCGGATGTGCCGCCGATGACTAATTCGCGGATCCCATCGATAGCAAGGGTCTCTGCTCGCCGTGCGCGATATTCGACCTGAGTAGGACGAAGCGCAAGCTGAAACCACGGGTCACCCTCGGCCAAAAGTGCATCGACGTCGGAACGTGGACGAACCCAGGGCGGATTACCGACCTGAAGATCGAAGCCGCCCCTTGCAAAAACCGGAGAAAACTCCAACTCCCAATGAAAGAACCCCTGCCGCTGAGCAACTCGCTCCGCAACCTCCAGCCATGGCCACTCGGTTTTCAGGTCGTCAATTTTCGCGGCTTGCGCAAAGAGCAGCTCGTTGGACTCGGTCACTTCGAGTTCATCCCAGGTCGAAATGGCGAACAGGTTCAGCTGCCCGTCCTTCTTCTCGCGCGCAGATTTCGCAACCGGCGAGCCCAGTAATCCATTCAAAGTCTCGATCCACTGATCGAGGGTAGGCGGCCCCACAAGATCACCGCCTACGGATGCGTCGTCATCTACCAGTGGCCAGAACCACAGCGCACACCATGCATCCATCACGCGACGCAGCCGCCGATATGCGCCGTTGGGATTGGCTAGTGACATTTCGATCTCATCGCGTGACACGAGTGTCTCGACCACCTCCGTATCGCGACCCCACACTGGAATCGGCCGGCGGATTTCGCGCTCGCCAATCTCGAGCCTCTTCGACGCCAGCAGCCACAGGGTTTCGACGCGACCCGCAAGATCTTTAAGCTTGCGCACCTGCTCGATGGTCGGCTTGGGCTTGAGTTCTTTTCGCCACGTCTTGAGATCAGCGAGAGCCTCGGGCGCAAGCTCTCGCGCCTCTTTCGCTTCGACCGTGGAGCCCCAACCGCTGGTGGGGAGCAGAAAGTGGTGGATGCCGTTCTTCACACCTGTGATCGGCTGCCCGGGCGCGCTGTCCGCAAACCGGACATCGATCGGGGTGGCGTCCAACCAATTACGGGAAGTCAACTGCCCGCTTGGAATGAGCGCGCGCCGAGAACCGATGAGCGAATTGCCTCGACGTAAGTGTAGACCAAACCACGGGGCGTCAAGTTCTTTCGCCATAGTGTCGAGCCACAGCGAGATCTCGGCAAACTCGACGGCGGTGGCGTTGAGATCGACTCCATACACTTGATGCAAGGCGATGTATGCCTTCACCCGTTGCAGCTCGACCGGATACTCCTCGGGCTCAACTCGCTCACCCAGCTCACGTTGGCGACGTGTCAGATACTGATCTGCAAGCTGGCGCACAGCCTCGATCGCGAACGCGCCCGAACCCAACGCAGGCTCGCAGACAGTAAGGCCGAGAACCTCGTCTGCGGTGGTTGTCGACCCGTCCTGATCGAGAAGTTCCGCGAGAGCTTGACCGACAGTGAACTTGGTCAACACTTCGGGTGTGTAGTAGGACGCCGACTGTTGACGCTCACGGCCGGCCAGCCGATATACAAACGCGCCCAGTTCGTGTCGCACTTTGACAGGTTCGCCGGTGAGATCATTTTTCACCGCGACGAAATCAGCTTCCGCGATTCCCTCGGTCCGACCCTCCGGGACGACCCAGGATCCCTTCGACGAGCCACCGTTCTTCGCCACCTCGTACAGGGTGTCTTGCGCGAAGAAGCCCGTGTAACTCATCAACCCCTCGTATACGGCACCGAGCTGGTTGATTCCGAGGTCGGCGTAGGAGATAAACCCGCGGTCGCGTCCACGAGACTCCTTGCTGAGCAGCAAATGGCGCAGCACTTTCTGCACAGCTGAGTTGCTGAGCTTGACCTCGTCGATCAAAGATGTTGCCGCCGAATGGAAGAGGTCGGCCTTGAGGTTCCGGAAGGTCAAGCCCTCGGCTCGCGTCGAATCATCAGAGGAGCCGTTGTGGCCGCTGTCCACCCACTGGCACAGCACATGCAGCGAATCGTAGAAGTGCGTGCCGTCTTCGGCTCGCGGCGTCACCAACTCGACGAGGAGTAGCTCGCGGAGACGGTCGAGGCTGTAGCCGCGCTCGTAGGTTTGCTCACCGGTGGGTAGTACGCCGAGTTCGGGACGCGCTTCTGCATACAGCAGGAAGAGGATGCGATAGAGATAGCGCAGTGATTGCGCCGCAAGCGTCTGCGCCTGCGAATCCGGCAGCGGATCCAATCCCCTGTATCGCCTCCGAACGACGACATCGTTGGCTATGAGCTCGATCGACAACCGCACACCTTCGCGGAGGTCCTTGGACACCCCCACCGTGTGTTTGGCGGACTCGTCGATGACGGTGGTCCACCAGATGTTGCCCTCGGCATCAGGGGCAAGTGACTCTGCCGACACACAGGTCAGCGCACGATCGGTCTCACCACCACGCTTGTCGTCGTTGCGTTCGCACACGAGTTGCAGATCGACGGCGAGGTAGCGTCCCTCGAGCCATCGGCTTCGCTCGGTGATCAGTGCCTTCGAGCCTGCCAGCACCAGCATGAACTGCGGCCCGTCCTCCAGCGTTGCCAAATGAGATAGCAATTGCGCGACGGAGTGGAGCGACTCCCCTGGCGCGTCCTCTTCTCCGGTCCGGAATGTGCTTCGCAGTGTCTTTTCGTCTTTCGACAACAGCTGCTCGACACTGAGCTCCGCGGCACCTTCCACGATGACCAGTGGTGCGGGGCCCGTGAGACCGCGAGCACGAACGGCGAGCGCCGGACCGCCCTCAGTGTCAGTTGCACCCAGGCGAGCGAACTCCCAACGCAGACCCCCGAAGCCGAGTATCTTCCGAAGGTTTGCATACAGCGACTCGAGCGTCTGCTGGTCTGCCACCTCGGCGAGGTCCAGGAACTTCCGTGTCAGATCTCCACGTTGCGCCGTGAAAAGCGAACGCGCAGTAGGTTGTTCATTGGCTTTGTCGGTCTCCCATTGCTTGCGCCGTTCGAGTACCCGGGCATTGAACGACTGGGATGTGGCATCGGTGGTGAAGTAGTGCTCGCTGATGAAGTCTTCGCCGACTATCAGCGCATCGGACGCGGTGCTCACTGATCGCTCTCCCTCGTCGTGCTTGCGGCCTGCAGGTCGAGTTCGTCTGGAACTGCCACCAATAGGGTGCGGATCAGACGGCGGTCGGGGTTCATAGCCGCTGCTGCGTCACGTTCGTGCATCACGCGTTCGGTTCGCTGGCGCAATTCATCTCGCTGAATCAGAGCATCGGCTTCATGAGTCCATCGCTCGGCGCGCAAGGTCCACGTTCGAATTCGGGACTCCGTTTCGTTGCGGATAGCCGCTGCCTGCTGCTCTGCTGCAGAATCCGCTGCGCGGACCGCAGCGGCCACGACGGGGAGCAGTGGGGCGACGTCGCCCAAGTCACCTCGATTGATATCTCCGAGGCCAAGGGCGGCTATAGCGTCCGAGGATCCATTGTGCGGGAGCGCGAAGTTGAAACTCGGGTTACTCAGATCCGGAAACGACACTGTGTAATACGAGGCGGCAACCACCTGACCTCGAGAGTTGGTCTGCGTAACCTGCACCAGCACAGTCGTGTCGGCCACCGATCCACGCACCGCAAAGATCTGCCGGCGCCCGAGGTCAGCGAGGGATCGATCCGCCGCCCAGTCCAGAATGGGATGCAGTGGAGCGAGAAAGTGAGCCTCGGGCCACGTTGAGGTGGACTCCCCCGCACGTGCGGACCGGAGCTCCTCCTCACCTCGCAGCGGGGTGAGCGCAAGTTTGTACGTGTCGGTGACCGACCGGGCACGAAGATAGGACTGCGGCAGCACCTGGAGCCGCTGCTTCAGGTCGCGTGGTGGCGTGAGGCTCGCAATCGACTGCGCCGCATGAACTTTCCATGACACCCCGTTCGGTGCCGGCTGCCTCGGTGTTTCGATGAACTCTTCCAAAGCGTCGGAGAGATACGCGAACTCGGACGGGTACACGTCCGCGGATTCTACGAAGCTTGGAGTCGGCGCGGGCGTGGCTTCCTCGTCTGCCGCTACCGATCCTCCGCCAAGGCCGAGTTGTGCAAGCAGGCCGTCGAGTCCCCCACCCGAAACGACTTGATCCACAGATCGCACCACCGACTCCAGGCTTTTTTCGCCTGCAAGCACCTTGCGAATTGCTTCTTCCTCGGCGGCAACGTCGTAGGTGCCCATCAGCGAGGATGATTCGCCCAAAGACTTGTGCGCCTCGTGTTCTCGCTCCACCAATCGCGTCAACACCCTGAGGTCACCGGCGAAATGGGTGGTCGATGGAGTGAGGAGAAGCGTCACGATCCGAGGACGGTGTCGCTGACCGTAGCGGTCGATGCGGCCATTGCGCTGCTCGATGCGGATGAGGCTCCACGGAATGTCGTAGTGCACCATGTCGTGACACTGAGAGTGAAGGTTGACGCCTTCCGACGCAACATCACCGGTCACCAAAATCCGGATTGGCGAGGATTCGAGCTTGAACGACTCGACAATGTCCTGCTGCTCGGTATCGCTGAGCCCGCCGTGCAAGACCGTGACGTTCCCCAAGTCGCGACCATCGGTGAGCGTCATCTTCAAGTCGGCCGACAAGGCCTGCGCGAGAGCCTTGAGTGTTGCAACTCGCTCGGCGAACACGACGACGCGGGTATTGCCGTTGCGCTTCACTCCGATCTCGGCCAGGTAAGCGAGCAGAGCAATGTACTTGGCCGACTTGCGCAGCGGGGTTGCTTGGACCAACTCATCGAGATGATCGAGGGCGCTGATCTCCCGCGCTGCGTCGAGGTCCTCGGGATCCAACCGCTTGCGGCGCTCGGTGATCGACTGTGTCAGCGCATCGGGCGAGGAGAGGTACGCCTTTGCGAGCACCCATGGGAACAACCGTGTCGATCCCGAGTACGCCGACCGCCCCTGCTCGGGCCAGAGCCATACATCTTCTAGTTCACGGGCCACCGCATCCTCACTCGCCGACGCCGGTACCGTGATGTTTCGCGGCGGCTGACGTTCCGCCCACGCGTCGCCCACCTCACTGGCTACATCGGGATGGTGCCGATGCCGCCGAATCACCAGCTTCTTCACTTGTTCGGTGTCGAGCGCGCCCGACGGGGATACCGCGCTCGGATCGAGCATGCGGATGAGCTCGGCAAACGATTCCGCGCGACCGTTGTGCGGTGTCGCCGACGCCAGAATCAAAGCATCGGTTCGCGAGGCAAGCAGGCGTGCGAGTCGGTTGTTCTGCGCCGCAACATTGGTGACGTTGTGAGACTCGTCGATGACGACCGCATCCCACTGCTGCTTACGGAGATGGTTCAGGTAGCGGTCGCTCTTGAGAGTGTCGATCGAGATGATGACCCGCTTGTAATAGGTGAACGGGTTACGGGTGGCAGGTAGAATTTGCCGAATCCGTTGAATTCCAGCTGAATCGAGACGGACGAACGGCAGCGCGAAACGAGTCCACAGCTCCATCTGCATCTGCTCGAGCACGTGCTTGGGTGTCACGACCAAGATTCGTTCACCACGGCCTCGGCGCACCAGCTCGGCGAGAATCATCCCGATCTCGAGAGTTTTACCCAACCCGACGGCGTCAGCAAGCAGGATACGGGGTCGGAGGTTGTCGGGATCGAGTGCCTGACGCACTGCCTTGAACTGGTATTCGAGAGGCCTGGCCAGTGCCCGGTGCGCAGAGGCCAAACTCGGATCCGCAATCGCTACAGGCGTCTTTCGAAGCATGGACTCCAACCACAGTCGCGATCTACGAAACTTATCGGAGGTATCGGCGACAACCGTGACATCAGTGGGATCAACAACCATCACCGTATCGAGCGCCGTCGAGAAGGACGCCTCGGTGTCGCGAACCAGATCCGAGAGCCCCAATACGTGGACGACGTGACCATCCGACGTCGGTTCTACCGAGGAGACCAACCATTCCTCATCGCGAACCTCGACGATCGACCCTGGTGAGGCGTTGAAGGGGCGATCAGCCGCTGCACCTGAACTCTCGGGGGTAACGCTCAAAGTCACGCGCGGTGGTCCTCTCGCCTGTTCGGTGCCGACTTGAACACAACCCTAACGGTCAGTTCGTTAGGGTTACGCAGGTTCCTCGAAGGTCACTCCGGTGACTGATTCCCCGAAAGGCCAGGCTTGGTCAGACGGCGGCAAGAACATCGCGGTCGAGCTGCGTGTCGTGTGAGCTAGCTGGCCTCACCAATTCGACAGGCGAAGCGTCTTCTCGACGTTTCGTCCACTCGCTGCTGATCTTTGAATCGAGCTGCAACCTCGACGGCACAACCCCGAACGCAGCGGCAAGCGCGTGCACGGCCAGTCTGGGTGGCATTGCGTTGCCCACCTGTTGGGCCCACGCAGAGTCGACCCACGGGTAATCAGCCGGAAAAGTTTGCAGTCGACCTGCCTCATGTGGCGTGAACCGGCTCTGCTCGACGCCACGTCGATCAAGGATGCGATTGCGCGACACTTTGCCCGTGACTGTGGCTGACGGCTGCTCCGAGGTCCGCCGACCACGTGCCGTAGAGATGCCTCCCGATCCGTAGTTCGATACGACCTCGAACCATCCTGACCTACTCAGCGCGGTGCCCATCGTCTCCCATGGCTCGAGATCCGGCCTTCCGCTACCTCGTTGCATTCCTGCGCTGTACGACTGGTGGCTCTCTGTTGGGCGGATCGGCGTGACGGTCCGGTTTGCAACCAACACCGCTCTGCGCCGGGTCTGGGGTACGCCGAATTGTTCGGTTCGAAGTACTTTGCACTCCACTTCGTAACCGAAGAACTCAAGCGCAGGCTTCATCGCCTCCCATACCGGCAATACGGTCTGCACTTGCTCCAGGACGACTGCCTCGTAGGGGTTCCCCGCGGCATAGGCATCCCTGACCCAGCGAAGAGGCTCCAGCACAAGACCCGTTCGGACGTCGCCGAGATTCGCAAGCTCGCCGCGAATGTCTTCGCCGTGCACCAAGCGTTCGATGAGTTCGATGACAACGCCGATCGAGTCACGGCCGGTTCCTGATCCCGCCACCGTGAATGTCTGACAGGGTGGGCCGCCTGCAAGAATGGTCGCATGCGGGAAGTTGGCGGGCCCGAGCTCACGGACATCATTCTGCGTGGTGTCCAAACCCGCCTGCCGTCGGGTGGCGCACGCATCCTCGTCCCATTCGATACCGTGAGTTTCCATGCCGAGCCACGTAGCGGCGACGTCGATGCCCCCGGGCCCAGCGAACAGATCGACGACCGAGTGCGATGACAAATCGGTGACTACGTCGCGACTGTCGTCCATGAACGCGAAGCTTACGACAAGCGGTAGTCGATGTCCTCGAGCCTGCAGCTATCCGTGTCACCGCAACGTCGTACAGTCTCATTCGACTCAGGATCACCCATACCGGACTCACAACCGACGACAGGACCCACTCACCCCATGGCCAAAGCAGTTGCGACCATCAACCTCAAGGGTGGCGTCGGGAAATCAACTATGACTGCCGCGCTTGCGGAGTTCATGGCAGGCGACTTCGGTAAACGTGTGCTCTTGATCGATCTCGACCCACAGACCAACCTCACAACGATGATGATCGGGTCCGATCAGTGGCAGGCATTGAACGAATCCGGTCGCACGCTGAAAGCACTGTTCGAGGAAGCACTCGATTCGAAAGCGGCAACATTCGACATCGAGGATGCGATTCAACGGAACGTGTCGCCGTTGGCGAACCTGGGAGGAATCGACTTACTCGCGTCATCGCTCGACATGATCGAGATATCCGAGGAGGTCGCAGCGTGGCAGTACGACGAACCGGACTCGCTGGAGCCTGTGCTCGTACTCAAGCGGGCCGTGGACAGAATTCGTGATCAGTACGACTACATCTTGATCGATTGTCCGCCGAACATGGGGATTATCACCCGTAATGGGTTGATGCTAGCCGATGCCTATGTCATCCCGACCATCCCAGATGTGTTGTCAACGTACGGTATTCCGCAAATCCAGAAGCGGGTACGCATGTTCTCAGACAAAACAGGCCATAAAATCAAGGCGCTGGGCTTGATCATTACGAAGTACCGCAAAGGCACCAATCTGCACCGCGACACCATCCAGCGCCTACAGAATGCGGTCCTCGACTACGACGCGCTACCAGCTCATGAACGTGAACTGACGGAACGACCACCGAACGTCATCCCCGTCTACATCCCCGATGCGATCGCAATCGCCAGCGCCGCTGACTATTTCGACTGGGGCACCCTGAACAAGCGATACGGCGGCGGGGCTACTGTCGGGGCCTTGAACGAATTGACCAGCCACCTGATGACGAATGTCGAGATTTACACATGAGCAACCCAGAATCACTTGTCGACGCCCGTTCCTCCTTCGAGGCAGCCCTTCTCGCATTGTCTGCTCGAGACAAGAATGCCGCAATAGTCATTCTCACACTAGCTCGCCTCGCCGCTGACGAGATGGTTCGAAACACCGAGTTCGCCTCTGCAGCAACAGCTCTGAGCTCTTCTCGAACGGCTCCTCAAGCGCCCGCCACCATCGACACCCCCGCACCCCCGACGGGCGGTACGGCTCCAACACGACGAACCCGTACCGCCCGCACGCCGGCTGTGCTCGACCCGTTCCAGATCCTACGCAGCGACGGGCAGGACGGCCTCGCAGCCCAACTCGGCAGACTCGACCTCGAACAGCTCCGCGACATCATCCATCAGTACGGAATGGACCCGGACAGGAGGGCGATGAAATGGAAGACAATCAGTAAGGTTCGAGACCGGATCATCGAACGCGCGCTCTCGACCAGCTCACGTGACAATGCCTTCCGTTGGACAAAGCCTAAATCGACATGAGCGCGTCACTGAACAGGCCCTCGTATTCATGGCCACCCTCCGGCGTCCCGAACAGTAATGCCCGGTCCAGATAGCGGTTGCCCAGTTCACACGAGGTTTCTGGCAGTAGTACGCACGCGTGACATGCAGCCAGGTTGAGCGCGTCCGTTCCCGAGCCATGCGATTCGATGCACACGGGATCGGCCGAGCACCAGGACAATCTTGCCAATCCTTCAGCCAGAGCCGGGCCGAGCCGCTCGGTTTCGGCCTGCGATGCAACTCCGCCGAGGCTGCCCGCGGAGTCGGAACTTGCCGTATAGATCAATACCCCCGCCATATCCCCGTCATCGATGTACAGCCGTTCGCGAAGCGACGCTGCGGGATACCCTGCAGCCAGCGATAATTGATCGATCAGGACGTGTGCGAACGTGTGAAGCGCGACGCGAATCACCCCAGTCAGGTCTCGCTCGTCTGGGCGGGACAGACCCGGGCCGGCGGCCCGCTCCAGCAGAATCCACCTCTCGGCCGCAAATTTCTCTTGGGCCCACTCTTCGAGGACATCACGGTGAAAAGCCAGAAAGACGCCTTCGCCGATCACCTCGATCGCGGGCAGCCAGTGGGTCTTCTCCGGTGACAGAGCGCAGAGATTGTCCTCGGTGTTGTCGTCGTCGAGTCGAGTAAATCCATAGAGTGCTCGCACCTCGCGGAGCCTGGTCACCTTGCGTACGTCGGAGACCAGATGCTCGAGATCAACCGGTACTTCCCTTTCCAGGCAGACAAAATCGTCGTCGAGGCCCTCTTGTTCTCTGCCCTCGATCAGTGCCCCGTACTCCTGCCGCCGCAAAGCTTCTTCGGTCAAGTAATCATCGAGTGCCTCGCCCCGGCGTCGTTCCAATTCTGTTTCGATTTGTTGGACGGAGAATCTCCGGGAATGCTCGGCCAAATTCCTGAGAAGAGCCGGCGTCACGGCTTCTGGATCCCCAAGTGAAACCCAGTGACGATCAACGAACTTGGCCAGCGCAGCAGAATACGGTGGGATCGAGATGGCGGATCTGACGGCCGGCAACCAGACGTTCGAGGCACCGCGCTGAAGAGTTCGTGGAGTTTCGTCGCAATTCTGTGTGCTGTCCGGGCCCAGCCAAGGACGCCGTCCGGCACACTTGCCGAACCCAGCGAGCGCTTTCGGGCCTGCAGAGCCATCGAGGGTCCGCGGTTGCACCCCACAACTACACGTCAACTCCAGATCCGCAAGAGACGATGTGCGGCCTTGAGCCCGCAAGTACATGATGTGGTTCGATCCACCATCCTGGCCCTGATGTAACCAACGAAAGTACGGGAATTCATCGATGTGCCCGCGTGCGCACGCCACAATCAGACGGAAAGGGCTAAGTTCCGTCCGCTTCTCACAAGTACACCGACTGACTTCCTTGTCATTCGACAGCTTGCCGATGGAATCGATGCGGCGGCAGGACGGACACACCTGGGTAATAGGAAAACGGATGACGGGTATGTCGCGTTTGCGCTTCGACCCTGCCGGAGGTGCCTTCAGTTCGGGGACACCCAGGCTCCGCGCAAGCCTTGGTTCACTGATCGTGTCGGCATCGCGCGGCTTCCACTCGTGGATACCGGCAATCATGTAACTCGTTGTGTCAGAGGGGAACAGACTACCGACACCGTATGTACTGAGAAGCTGGGTACGCCGCGCTTTCGCAACACTCATGATTCACTCCTCATTCGGATCGAGTAGAGGGCACTTTCAGCGTCGACATCGCGCAGGCTCATCAACGTAGGCCAAGGAGTTTCGGTCTGTGTGTACTCGATGTCTTGGTCCGTCAGCGCGGACGAAGGCTCGACGAGGAGGGTGTCCGACGAATCTTTGCGGTTCTCATATCTCATCGAATCCCGCGAACCTGCCTCTGCAATCCAAACTTTCAACATCTCTTCGAGTTGCTCGACCGTGTCCGCTGTCTCCTCACCGTCCGTCGTCGACTCCACCCGCTTTTCGATCAGCGCAATCAGTTGACGAAGTTCGGCCTCATGGCTCGGTGCTGCGTGAGCCCCGAGGTCACCAGACATCGAGTCGACCATGAGGCGTGCTAGCGCGACGAAGACGCCGTGAAGCCCGCGATCTCGAGCCCTAGCAGCGAACGGCGTCGCGCTCGTCGCTTCGACGGCCCTGTACAAAGCCTGGTGAAAAGGAACGAAGTTCTCGAAGTGCGACCGATCGCGCGAACGTGCCGAATTGAAAATCGTGACCACAAGACCGGGAAATCTCCGGCCAACCCTACTTGTCGCCTGGATGTACTCGGAGCTCGATTGCGGCTGACCCATCACCGCCATCAGCCCTAGCCGATCGATGTCCACGCCTACCGAGATCATATTCGTCGCCAGCACGACGTCATCTGCATTACCGGACTCGAACGTCCGCTCGAGACTCTTCAACCGCCGGGGGATATCGGCAGATGACACACGACTTGTCAGCTCGCCTGCCGATTGAAGCCGTCGTGCGTCTGTACCCGTTCGCCGTGCGACGACTCCAAGCCGCTCGCGCACGTCACCCTCCACCTGGAGCAACGCACTTCCGAGAACGCGCAAACTATTGAAGTAACCAAGTAGCGTCCAGTAGGGATCGCGGATCTCTGGTCGGCCATCGATGTCTCGAGCAGCCTGTAGTAGCGCTCCGTAGGTTCGAACGAGCAGGGTTGCGTGGCTTGTTGCGGGGCTCATCACTCCTACGTACATACGTGTTCCCGCAACGTCGCGTGGCGCCGGTTCGGCGAAAAACGACTGGTCGGGATCGATCCCTGGCGGCGGAAATTGGCGCGATTGCCGGTCGAAGACCTGTTTGATCTGCTCGTTCGCTCGTCGAATCGTGGCAGTCGAAGCAATGATCTTCGGACGCGACAAAACGTTGCCTTCGGCATCGGTTGTGGAGCACGCGACATCGACCGCGGTCTCGTACAGGCCAACCATCGACCCCAGTGGACCCGAAATCAAGTGCAATTCGTCTTGGATGATGAGATCGGGAGCGCTGCCAACTCCGTCCCGAGCAAACAGTTTCCCCACCTCGGCACGCCACGCCATCATGGCAAACTTGTCTACGGTGCCCAGGATCAACTCGGGTCGGTACTCGTAGATATCCTGATCTACCAAGTAGACCGGCAGACCAGATGCAAAGTCGCACGTTTGGTTGCCACACGCGATGACCAGTTTGGGCGACGGACTGGAGACCACCTTGTACTTGGAGTCGTCGAGCGCTTTCCCACACCAGGGGCATTGGGTCAGCTGCATTGGATTTGCTTCAGTGATTTCGGTACCCGACCGCAAAGCGCGTAGCGACTTCTTCGCATCTTCCAGGGTGTTCGGTGTTCCCCCACGCCCTACCCACAGGCCGATCGAGAACGGTCTCGACCCTAACCCATTGTCTGCAGTTCGGATCTGCTCGAGCGCACACATCAGCATGGTCGCGCGCTCGAACTGCTGAATCGTCAACAGGCGGAGCGTATACCGCATGATGACAGCTACACCGATAGCGGTGTTGTCACGAATTCGGCGCAGCAGAACAACAAATGCAACAAGTCCCAAATATGCTTCGGTCTTGCCACCACCGGTAGGGAACCACAGAAGGTCTGCGACATCCCGTTCTGGATGGCTCCGATCCGCCACACTCGGAAGGTTCAAGAGAATGAAGGCGATCTGAAACGGGTACCAAGACTGCTCTTCACCGCCGTCGGCAGACCCGGTAGCGCCGTTACGGACCCATACCTGCCGAGCACGCTGTGCTTGCATCGCGGAATTGGCCAACCGGAACGCGCGCAGTACGTCCGGGTCCCTCTGCAGCAGTTCGACTCCGGCCTGAATACGGCCAGCCGCTTCGCGGGCATTTTCGATGTGCTCGGCCGCCGTCGGCTTAAGCGATTCAGGCACATCGGTTTCTCCGGCGGCAAGAGATGCCTCCAGTGTGAAAATCCACTCGCGATATGCGGTAACCAATCTGCCCAGAGTGCCGACGAGTGTGTCGGTCGCTGCGCTGGCGAGAAACGACATCCGCAGATCTACGTCGGAACCCACTTGCCCTGGCCTCGCCCGCGAAACTTCCTGTGCGGGCAGCAGAGTTGTCCCAATTCTGTCGGTGATCGGGGCTGAGACTCCGTACCACGTGACGGCACAACCGTGACCGATGCCGAAGTTTCGTGCATTGCGGTAGATCAATTGTGCGGATCGTAGATCGTATTCGGCTCCGAGTCGGTTGGGCATGCTCCGGTCGACTATCGCATCAACATCCGTCGACACAACCAGTTCGACCTGAAACCATGCCCTGGCGTCCTTGAGTTCATTCTTTTCTGCAGTCTGTACGTTGCGGGCAACCGCTGAAACCGTGACTTTGCCATCCCGCGGGCTACGAGTGAGGACGTACAGTTCGAGACCTGGTGCCACACTCAGTTTCACGGCACCCGTGGTAGCCAATGAATGCGTCACTCGATCTGGGCTTACCAACTTCCTGCTCCATGTCGCAGGCCTAGTACGGCCACGGCGGCGAGGCGACGAATCATCCGGTTCAACCAACGCCGCCGAAGGGTCGTATCGTGCTGCCGAAATGTCGAAGTGAACTTCGTGTACCAGAGTCGAGTCGACGGTGAAGGTCAGACCCATTGATGAGGGGTAGCGCATGAGTGACTGTGCGACGGGTGAGTCGCTCGCACCGTCAACGGTATCGGGCTCCGCGCTGTCGGGCTCGGGCTCCTCCTGCAGTGCATCATCCAGGGGCCAGAGCACACCCACTACATATCGGTCGAGTGGAGCCTCTTCGAGAACTTCTTCGTCGCCGCCTGCGGGCCCGAGCAGATCGCGTCGAAGGTCCTCGACCATCTCGCTTCGGAACCCGTACATCTCATTGAGGTCAGTTGTGCCAGTCATCGATTCTTACCGTCCCATTTCGTCTTCCATTCAGGCCGAATCAAGCCTCCAAGTCTGGGCACAAGCCAGATTCCGGACTCGCCGAGCCCTGCTTCTTCACTGATTTCGGGTGACCCCACGACCGACTCGATCGACATCACTGTTGCGCCTTTGATGATCGTCGGCCATCGTGCGCCACCGATGGTGAAGATGCGCCTCATCTCACGCCCGAACTGCTCGGTGGTACGGGCAAGAGCAGCCCCCGATGGCCCTTTTACGAGGTAGATCGGTGCGTCACGGTGGGTCCAGTCCAAGTCCAGTTCGAGGGTGACCGTTTTTCCAGACATAGACCCACCTGCAAGGACTGACTGCACACTCGCTGCATTACCGTCGATGTCGAAGGGTTCGTCTACATCAATGTCTTCGACCCGAATTTCGATTGCACGCGGCCCCATTTTGCCAGCCGCCACAAAGCCCTGCTCGGTCCATCGCCCCCTTTTACCTGAGCTCTGGTCCCTCATCATCCGCCCCTTCGTCTTCTTGGGGGTGCATCGGACAATTTCATGACGCGCACGGCTTAGAGCAACATAGTCGCGGCGAGCAATTGCGAGGTCATCGTCGTCGGGTTCGTATTTCGTGTCGTACAAAAAGACTCTGTCAAACTCGAGCCCCTTCGCGCGATGAATAGTGGATACGACAACGTCCTCAGTTGTATCGGCGAGCAGGGCAGTCGGTATGCCGTATCCCCCGATCACCTTCCGAATGCGCGAAACGTCGAGATCGTTCGGGAACCGTGCTCGCCCTTCGGACTCTTTCAGCAAATTCCATGCGTCGGTCGGGTCGGCCACTGAGGTGTTACGGAGCGCGGCGATAACATCCTCACGTCGATTGAGGTTCCTGGGCAACTGCTGGACCAGCTCGGCGACCCATGCGCGGGCACCGTGCTCCTGAGCTTCTCGCCTCAACGTGTGGCGTACGTTGATCGACGTGAGTTGCTGAGACACCCGCAAAGCGTCTCCATTGGTCTTCGTGAGTACGGCGGTACTCTTGCCCGCGCGGTAGACATCACCGAGCCAAGTATCCGAATCCACTGGATCCAATCCTGAGATGAACTTCTCTACCTCCGCACGAGCTGCAGCCGGCTCTTCGATCGTCCTCAAACGTGGCCCTAGCTGTACAACAGCCAGGGGAATATCTCCGCGCGCACGAAAATTTCGTTGAAGACCGGTCGCCTCCACGTCATCCAGTCGGCTCAATTCGTGGATCACGTCCAACCGCTGAACCCGTTCTTCCGGAGTCAACTGGAAGTCGTACAACGCTTGATTCGGATCGCCGAGTGCGGTGAAGCCGACATCGCCGCCCAATCTGTCGATCAGAGCCAACGCTAGCCGTGCTCGCTGACCCACCAGATCCTGAACCTCATCCAGGACGACGTGCTGGATGTCGTCCAGCATGGGCAGTTCGATATCGCCGTCGGTCAGTAGCTGCACTGCACGCGCGATTCGATTCTCGAAGTTCCCCTTTGGCTCTTCGTCGGCGTCGATAATGACCCTGTTGGCGAAGGAGTCGAACGTGCGAATTTCCGCTTGTGCCAGCACCCGCGTCTGAAGTCGACTACGAACAGCGGATACCGCGGCCCTCGAGAAGCTCAGGACAAGCACCTCAGTTGACAGCGACAGGTCGTACGCGCGTGCCAGATGGTCGAGTCGCGCTGCGACAACTTCGGTTTTGCCTTGCCCAGCGCTGGCTATGACCACAAGTCGGTCTTCTGGTTCCGCCTCGGCGATACGACGTTGAAGGTGATCGAGCTCGAATGCATTCGCACCCGGA
The DNA here is from genome assembly GCF_002258735.1 of Rhodococcus sp. WWJCD1. Taxonomy (NCBI): domain Bacteria; kingdom Bacillati; phylum Actinomycetota; class Actinomycetes; order Mycobacteriales; family Nocardiaceae; genus Rhodococcus; species Rhodococcus sp. WWJCD1. Next base: position 13,450 of record NZ_NOXY01000025.1, on the reverse strand, counting down.
TCTACCTCTAAAGAGAGGGTTCCGAGTTCGCTCGTCGAAACTGGAGTAAGCGTTGCCAATTCAGCGGCTGCGCGGCGCCGGTCACGGAACCGTGTCAACGCGTCAACGGGGTGACTTCTGGCCCTGAGCCGATCGCGGAACTTCGGAATAACTGGCGAACCAATTTCGGCTTCTTGTGAAGCTGTGGGTTGATCAACGGGCGCTGGGGATTCAGCTATACCTTCCAGGCGCGCCAGCAGGCTCGTCAAGCGTTGTTCGACCACGCTCGCCCATCGCCCGGCGACCGCGTCGGACAGGCCCGACGTCGCAGACTCAGAAAGATCGGGCCATGGACGTAGTGCATCGACGACAGCGTTCTGCAGCCGCCGCACGTCTGCTTGATAGTGGGTTGCAACCGGTTCGGCCACCACCAAGGCAGGGCTCATCGTCAGGGTCCACGAGGTGCTCGGACCCCACCGCCGGTCTATGGCACTCGCAATGGTCGGCCGTATGTCGGACAAGACCCGGTCACGGACGCGAGATCCGATGGGCAGATCATTTTGTTCGACACCGCTAGGACGAACCTGCAGCGGCTCGTGGTCACCCGCAGTTATACCGGTCGACCCGAACTCGAAGAACAGAATATCGGCCGCGTCGACGTGTAGTGCGATCGCGGGTACCTGTGTATCCGTGAACTCGTCGTCCTGGTTCAGCTCACCGGTTGGGCGAGTCCCCGCTGTCCTGGTCAATTGTGCCGCCCGGAATGCTATGTGTGCATCGACAGCGAACTCCGGGACGCGCAGACGCCAGGCCGCGATCACCGTGTCGAGGTCACCCGGCGTTGACACGGACCGTTCGAGCTCGACCAACGCATCGTAGAGCTCGGCTCCCTCTTGGATTCGACGCTGCGAACGAGCCCATGACCTCCATGTGCGTCGGTAGTCGCCGAAGAGAGCGTCGAGGTCGAGCCCGTAATCACGGCGATAGAAGCTTGCGTAGGTGTGGACTTCGCTGAGATCAACAACCAGAACGTCAGGCGACCAATCCGCTAGCTCTGAGTCGTCGATGAGTTCATCCAGAGGCCACGGCAAGCGAGGAGGAACCTCGGTTTCTCGTACGTCGCCGCGAAACACCAGCAATCCATCTGAAGTAGCCGTCACCGAGGCCGCCAACTCGCCCGCCGAGTCCGTCAGAGACGTCACAAACGACGCCACACCACCGTTATGGACAGCTGCACGCCTCACTCGGTCGTCAAGTGCCCGTGCTTCGACCAGAACAGTTCGTAGCGATGCAACAGCCTGCACTTCCACAACCGAACGCAAAGACGCTCCTTTCAGTCTCGAACAACCTATCCCGTGGGCAGACTGCCCGGCCCGTTTACGTCCCCGTGCGTGTCAACAAACCGCGTCGGAGTCACCGGAAAGACGCGGCTGCAGGTGCGGGTCGAGCGCACGATGGTGGCAGCCGCATGGGGGCGGCCGTCGAAGATCGACGCTCCGCGACGGGAATCGATTCGATCGGCCACGGCCCCGCTTGCGATCTCGACTCAACGCGCTAGCTGCACCTCCTACGGGAACACTGCCAGTCGACGGGACACGTGATACGCGCGCCTCAAACCGCTTGCGGGCCCGAAATACAACGAAGCCGAAGTTCGTCCCGCCAGTGCGGTTTTTCGCTACCCTTCGCTAACCGAATCTAAGGCCGCGGTACACGAGACCCCACAGGGATGAGGAAGTTGTGATTCAGCCGATTGACGGTGCCAACCGGATCGACCTTCTTTCGCCTGCGGCGTCGCCGCATCCTGGCTCGGAGGATATCGAGGCCGCTTTACGAATCGGACTAACGCATATCAGCTATGCGTACGAAAACGGCAATTCCAATTCCGCGCTCACCCCCGGCGTCTTGGACTCGCTTATAGCTCTAGGCAATGACTGGTTCGACCGCGAACTCGCCGCCAGACTGTACCTCGACCGCGGGTTCGAGAATGTCGGCATACTCTCTAGCCTTCGAGCACATGCGCGCGTCAAGTTCCGCGGTTGGGCACTGGATTCGACAAACCTGCGTGATGTCGTGAAGGTTGGAAAAGGAGTCGACCCCGGCCAGATCTCAGCGAAAATGGCGTCCGACGTACTGTTCACACTTCTCGGGAAGCTCGTGCATTCGCGGCTCGAAGACGTCGCGGTAAAACTTGTGTCGCGATTCTTCGTCGACCTGCTCTCAGAGCGAACACCGTCCACCGATCCCATCACCGCACTGACGCAAATAGTACCGGTCGCCGAGCAGACCTGGGCGTACTCTAAGCAAGGTCCAGATCATGCGCCTGTCTTCGAGGCTGCGCTCTCAGTCACTGATGGACGCAGCTCAGTCGGTTCGGCAGCCGGCAAGAAACTAGCCCGCACGCAGGCAGCCGATGAGTTCGTCCGACGGTACGGCTCATACGAAACCAGTAAAATTACGCCCTTCTCGTTGCCGCGAAGTATAGGGCTACCGCCAACCACCGAACAAGTATGCAATTCCTTAATGCGCCACCAATCAATCGAGCCAGATTGGAGACCCCTGGTCCAGCAGGCATTTCTGCATAACTCTTGGGTGTCCGAGAACAAAGAACTCGTGAATCGGACCAATCAAACAGACAACCGACTCCTCGCTTTCGTAGGCGCAACCGTCCTGAGCTATGACTACACACGCTCGGTAGTCTCGTCGCAGATCGACGATAACCCTGCGAGCTATACCCATCTCACGCAAACGAATGAAAGCTTAACGCTGGCAGCAAAACTACTACGTCTTGACCGCGCGATTCTACTTGGACGAGGTCAACGAGCCAACGGAACACAACCAGAGATGGTGGCCTCATGCCTGCAGGCTCTCGCTGGAGCGTTATACCTTTCTCTAGGCGAACCCGAGAGCCTTACAGCACTACTATCGCAAGAATGGGCACCCGCCCTCCCAATCCTGAATCCAGCGATGCCTCGCGACCAGGATCCAGTAACGAAACTTCAAGAGTTACTGGTCAAAACCCGGGTTGACCACAGTTACGCGACAGTCAGCACGTCGGGACCTATGAACGGCCGAATGTTCATCGTTGAATTGAAAGTATCGAGCCCCGGAACCAACAGTTCGACTTCTACGCAAAGCACACAATGCAGCTCCGTCAAAGGAGCAAAGGCAGATGCAGCCCGTCCGCTGATTCGAGCACTGGAATGGCTCAGACAACCGCTCGGCGAGCCCACTCCATCCATTGCCGCTCATGTCGAATTTTTTCGCACTCACCTCGATGCCATCGACGAATCTTCGGAGCATGACAGACCCGCGAATATAAATGCTTTTACAGAAACGCCGTATTCAAAATCAAGTGGCTGCAACGGCGATCCAAAAGAACTCACTTCAGCGGCAAATGGTATAGACAAAAAGTATGCGCGACTCGCTTTCGAGGTGCTTCCCGACGCGCTCGGAACCAGAAGTTTCGTGGCGGATAGACAGATTCATTACGAACGCAAAAATTCCAACACAATGCCGGCACTCGATCACAAACGGACGGATATCTTGGATTTGCTCGCACGACGCTACAAACAAAAGAAGTGCACTCTTTATACAGGCTACTCAACGTCAAGATCAGAACTAGACGTCGGAGACAATATCAACGAAGATTACTTGATCCTCGTTATTTCCCGAGGAGGAGGCGAGGATGCAATCGCGATCAGCCCCGCGGCAAGACGCCATGCTACGTATGTAGTCCGACATGAAGTTGCCAAACTGCCGTGGCACGAGGTTTTCGCCAACCCAAAGTATGCAGCCAAAGACCTGGGTGCAAAACGTCTTGTATTTCGCGATCGATATCCGCTAGATCAATACAGGTCGATGTTTGAAAAAATCAAGCTTCTACTCGACTGCGCACCCAAATCTATAAACAACAAAATGCTTTACCAACCACGAAATTTCACATACGCCTTCAGGAAGTGATCGGTCACATTTCTCAAATAAATAGACTCATAATGACCTCGAAATCGAAAGCCCGAAGGGACCGGTCAGGTCATCCGCACGCCTTCGGTTGTCCATTTGCGGAGTCCATCGGCGGAAAAGGTATGACCTTTGCCGAGCTGACCCGCGTGCGCCTGATTTCGGAGACGCTGTTGACTTGACAAGGCCATTGCAGGCATCGATCGCGCCGGGATGTATTAAGCACTCAGACATAGTCTCGCAGCACTTGTGATCGGGAGGGGTGCCGTAATTTCTTCATCGTATCGGTTTCGATCTGGCGGATTCGTTCGCTGGTCACCCCGTACATCTGAGCAACCTCGTCGCGTTCCAGGTGTCGACCGAGTCCGATACCGTTGCGAAGGCGAATGATGGTTGCTTCACGCTCTGAAAACGTCTCAAGCACGGAATCTAGTTGATCGCATAGCAGCGAGTGACTGACGAGGTCTATTGCCGCGACTTCATCGGTATCGAACAAGTCCGCATAGTGACTGTCCGTGTCATAGACGAGCCACTCTAGGCTGAGCACTCTCCGTGCGGCATTCTTGAGCTCGTGGATCTCGTCTTCGGTCATGTCCACCTCGGCCGAAACGATGTCCATGGCTGCCTTCCGTTGAGTCCCACGGCCGAGCGCGGACTCGGTTCGCTTGATCCTCGCCAGTGCTTCCTCAACATGGACTGGAAGTCGTATCGCTCGAGCTTCGTTGAAGACACCGCGCACGATTGCCTGCCGGATCCACCACGTCGCGTATGTCGAGAATCTGTGGCCAGTCTTGTAATCGAACTTCTCGACCGCACGCAGCAGTCCCAGGTTGCCATGTTGTACGAGATCGAGAAGATCGAGACCACGATGCTGGTACCGCTTCGCTAGAGAAACAACGAGCCGCAGGTTGGCTTCGATCAGGTTCGTTTGAGCGCGGCGACCATCCCTTGCCACCCACGCCAAATCACGCCGAAGAAAAGACGGCAGAGTGACGCCTGCTTCCTTCAGCTTCCCCAGGTGGTAGTCCGAGAAGAGTCCAGCCTCTATCCGTTTGGCGAGCTCGACCTCATCCTGCGCATCGAGCAGAGCTACTTGACCGATCCGTCTTAGGTAGTGCCCGATCCCTTCGAATCCGTAACGGTCCAGCTCGAGATCGCCATCCTGATCCCCTTCCCGAGCGGCGGGTACCACCAGCTCGACATGATAAGCATTCACTGTCATAAGGTTTTGTGTTCTAGGTTGCCAGAACAGCGCCGCGAACCCTGCCTACCTCTCGCTCCAACAGCTTTGACCCCACCGAGATCTCGTCGTCCTCTACACCCGACATGGAATCCCCGTACTCGGTCTAGCGTCCAGCCTCGACTCCGCAGACACTGGTCATTCTTTCGACTTCGAACGGGCAGCCAAGCGCGCGGCATGGAGCAGTTGTGCAACAGTCAGTGAGTCAAGTTTCTTCGATCTGTAAATGAAGTCCGGATTGAACTTGTTGAACGCTCCGCTGGCAGCGTTGCCCTTTGGATATTCCTGAAGAGCAGCCGAGTTCAGTGCTGGGTCAACGACATTGAAGTCGAAGTGCTGACAGTTCGATTTCCCCCAGTCGAGCCGAGACTGGGCATCAGCGTCGCTTGCGCCAGCCAGCCCAGGTAGCACGGCACACAGTCGAAACTCTCGACCTTGCAGCTGCCAACCAACTGAGGCGCCTTTCGCTCTATTCGGCTGCAGGTAGTGGAAAGCCGTAATTACTGGTGTCCCATTGGAGAACCCCGAGTCAACCGTGCAATCAAAGCTGCATGCATCGAGATCTGACTGAATAATCTGGGATACCGACCGCGCCCGGAGCTTGGCGAGCGACCATAGAAGCCGCTGTTCGATGTGGGCACCTGCCAGGCTATCGGTGAGCAGCACGGGTTCGTCGTCCGACCGGACTGCGACCGCATCGGCGAGTTCCTGAAGTACTTTGATCATCTCCGCGTAGTGACGGATGATTTCAACCTCGTAGGACGCGCTCGCGCCTTCGAGCGCGTGCAGAATCAGCCCAGACAACGTTCCATATGAGACCCTCACCCAGGACGCGCCTCCCGGTACGCGGTCAGTTGTGTCAAAGGTATCCTCGGGCCATTGCGGGTCTTGCAGGCTCAAAATTATTTGAGTGGGCCGATCGAGTTCGGTGTCGTTCAGGATGCGCGCTGAGTAGCCGTCCAGCTGATCGGGATCGGGCAAGCTGAAGACCTTGTTCTCGATCACCAGCGGAGTTCGGTGATCGTCCCACCAGATCGACAAGTCCAAGTGAGCTCGTTCGCGTTCGACCCTGCGTATATAGCCCTGAGGTTTTGGGTCGGCAGAATCCGGGGATGGGACCAAAGCATCGAATACGTCGCTGGCTTGTTGTGGCATCTCGCGACAAAACCATGCAAGCAAGTTGGTGTGAAAAAGCTCGCGGCCTCCGAGCATGATGTGAGCTAAGGGTTCTTGATCAAGTTTTCGCGCAAGTTCGGTAATGAGCTCGACCCGATCGACCTCTGACAGCTGAGGCACTCCAACCAATTCATCAGGCGTGACCGCTGTTGCCGCAGCGGGACTGCAATTGACGAACCGGACCGGGTTGGCAGCTCCGTTCGGTAAGTATTGCGACATATCCAATCCGCCGTAGATGCCGTCAAGCTCACTGCTAGATGTGCCAGAGAAGCCGAAACGCGTACTGTCCGGGGAACGCCGCCAGCTCTCGATCTTGTAAACGGCTTTGACGACACCGCGATGAACGGCGAAGGCGAATTCCGGCGCTCCCGGACCCTGCACGGTCCGGCTGGCAGCAATTTTCCACCATTTGCTGGTTGCGGCATACAGCTGCCCACGGAATTCCGGGGATGATTCGTCAGATATCGGGAAAGACTTCGTCAGCCTGATGAGCACTACCCTGTGCTGCGGAGCGATGATCGACAACGTTCAGTCTCTTTCTTCGGGGCTGATCAATGGAATTTCAGCTCTGCGCGAATGCAGATTGTGCGGGAAGGACGACCAGTGACCCATCTGCCTTGCGCGCGATCTCGATGGCAACGTCAGGCTGCGGACCCGACAGCTCGATCGATTCGCTCAACGCGCGCACACGGCGGGAGGTCCGAAGTAGCGTATCGACCTCACTCGATTTGAAGACAAAGTCACGGACACCGTGTGTGCGGTCGATCTCGAGACTCGACAGGCGACCAAGAACGGTGGAGATTCGGTGATGCAACTCCACCACACGCTGAGCCCGCCGCTTCAATGCTTGGGTGAATCCCTCGAAGAGTCTTGTCGGGTCGAGCTGAGCGTGCTCGACCGCCTGCAGGACTGCTACTCGTTGCTGTAGGTCAATCGAGAGTTTCGCCAACTCGAGATGAGTCCGAAACTCACCGCCGTCACCGCCGATACCTTTGAACGCCTTTTCCAAAGCAGCAACCTCGACCCGGCCGTCCTTGAACTTGCTCAGAGATTCCTCCCATGCCGCCAGCCGTGTTTCGGCGTTCGCAAGACCGACGTTGATGTGAAAGACCGCGGTGTCCAACCCCAGCGAGGCTCCGATCTTGCCCTCATCCAAGAGGATGGCCGAAGCACTGTCGATAATCGGAATACATGCGTTCAGCGCTGAACGCTCACCCGTCAAAGCGTTGTCCTTGAGTTCACCGAGCATCTCGGTAATGGTGTCCAAAGCCTGTTGACGATTGCTCTCCGCACGCGCGTTCAGTCCCACAGCAACAGCCATCAGGACTAACGGTGCCGCAACAGTCAACGCGCTGGCAGCTACGACAGCAGCCCCCGCGGTAGCAGCAGATCCACCGACAGCACCAGTCGCAGCGTTGGCGGCCGAACCGGCCACCGGCACGAAAGTGGCCTGTGCTGCGATACCGGATGAACCCACAAGCGCACTATGCACGCCACCGGTCGCAACCTTCGAGGTCATCGACTTCAGCACGCCGCTACCCACCTGGGTAGCTACCTTTGCCGGCACCACCATCCGGTAGAGCGTCTCACCACCACTGTGAACGACTTTCGCCGCACCCGTCTTCGACGTATGACTGATCAACTGGGAAAGATGACTTGCCAGGGGGCTCGCACTCTCCAGGTGTATTCCCCCGGACAGATCAGCAGTTTTCGGAAGTGGATGAGCTTCAAGAGTGGCCAGTGGGGCATCGACCAAGGCTGCCAGGACCGTTCGCAACTCGTTGAGCCGCGCGCTCGTCAACGCGTCTTCGGTCATCACCAACGGCGACACCATTTCTTCGGTCGCCAAAGTCCAAACCGGGACGTCATAAGTGCTCTCGGTCATACTGGGCCCTCCTGAGGTTGTTGACGCTCACCCTAACCGAACGGACCGACAGGTTTGTAGCGCCGCAGCAGTCAGACAGCACGTCATGCCAGCCCCAACCTCTTGCGTTCCAACTCGATGATCGAATTCTCTGCCGGAGCGACGCCTTGGTCCCACCCGTCGTCCACCGATGCTCGATCACCTTCCTTCGCCTGACTACGTCGCGCGTATTCGTCGAACAGCTGAGTCTTTCGCTCGAGCACTTCGCGCATCCGCTCGTCCACGGTGTCCTTCGCCAGCAATCGATGCACCTGCACGGTGCGTATCTGGCCCATCCGGTGCGCCCTTGCGATCGCCTGGACCTCAGTGCTCGGCTTCCATTGAGGCTCAGTCAAGATCACCACCGAGGCGGCCTGAATGTTCAAGCCGACGCCGCCGGCTTCGATCTGGCTGATCAGCACCGCACGACCGCTGTGGGCGGTGAAGTCATCGACCATCTGTTGTCGTTGTGTCGCAGAGGTGGCACCGGTCAGGGGGCCGAATACGACGCCCGGCACCTCACGGCGGACTGCGTCAAGCACAGACTTGAAAAACGAGAACACGATGATTTTGACGCCGTTGTCCTCTGCCTCCTCCACGATTTCCCGCAACCGTTCCATCTTGGCCGACTTCGCCTGCCCCGAACCTGCGTATGCCGACTGTCGCATCGCCATGAAATTTCGTGATGCCACCGCGTCCCGGTACCGCGAGTTGTCGTCGGCCGTCGGTTGCACCCAGTCCTCGACTTCGATGAGTTCCGGTAGTTCCTTGAGGACGTCCACCTGATTGCGTCGCAGATACGCCGGAGCCACGGTCTTCCGGAAAAGGTCACCGCCACCGAGACCGTCCGAGGCGTTGATTCGGCGAGCGGTGTCAGGTTGAACACACTCCACGAGATTGCGAAACTCGGCTACGCGGTTCTCCATGGGAGTTCCACTCAGAAGAACTGCTCGCTCGGCCGCACCGATCAGCTTGTGCGACGCGATAGATCGTTGCGCTGCTTTGTTTTTGATGTAGTGCGCCTCGTCGATGACAACCAACGCTGGAGTCACCGAGATGTCGAGTCGTTGAAGGGTGTTGAAGGTGGTGATAGCAACTCCACCTCGCCGAATCCAATCCTGGGTTGCGGATTCCCGTTCTGCTCCGTGCAACTGAAGTGGACGCAGCTTCGTATGCTTTCGTGTCTCGTTGGACCAGTTGATCAGCACGCTCGCGGGACAGACAACAAGAAAGTGCTTGTCGCCCTTCGCTGCAAGATGCGCCGCAACCGCCAATGCTTGAATGGATTTACCCAGACCCATCTCGTCGCCAAGAATTACCTTGCCCCGAGAGAGGATGTATTGCGCCCCGAATGCCTGATATGCCCGCAAATATGACCGAAGGTGTGTGCGGTCCAGCACCACCTTCTGCGTTTCGCCCGCAATGGTGGAGCCGACGAAGCCATGCGAGGCATCTACCTCTGCCGCGCCGAGCGACGTGAACTGGCTCAACAGTGCATTGAGCGACGCCGCGTCCCGTTCGTACTCGGTCCATGCATTACCCGCTGGACTACCTGCAGCGACGATCCGCGCGATGTGTTCGCGGATCGATTGCGTCTCCGGCAATTTGGCGACCACATTGAGCTGGTACACAGCTTTATGCGACTCGAGCTTCTTGGCTTTACTGGTGAAAATGCGTGAAATCCAGCTATAAGACCTGGACGCAGCCGACCGCCAGGGATCCACCAGCGTGCGCAGATGCGCGATTTCGACCGGCAGTCCTTGGACTTCTCGTTCCACCCGTCGCAGCGCTGTGAGGGACTCGAGCAGCTGAGCCTCGAGGTTGGGCTTTCGTTGCGGATCGAGACGCACCCGTTCGCCGGCCCGGATGCGCTTACGCTGCGCGACTGCGGCGTCATGGATCGCTTGTGCAGACTGCGGCCCGATTCCCGGAACGGCGCCGATCTCAGCCGGTGATGACTTCGCGAGATCCAATACGGTTCGTAGCCGCGTCTGCTGGAGACTGCCCAGGCGAGTTCCCTTGGGTAAGGACTGTTTCAGACCGGCTGCGGGTGCCTTACGGAGGATGTCGTCGGCTTGCGCATCGAGGACTGCGTGGACGGAGCCCCTGATCGATGCACGCAAACTAACGGCGGCCTGTGCTGCTGCTTCTGCCTCCGCAAATAAGGCATCGAACATCTCTGTAGGACGCTCCAGCTCCGAATCGCTCACGCTGAACGTCCTTCCACGCCGTTGCAGTGTCGATAATCAAGATCACAATCGCACACGATCACAACGAGCGTAGGAGTTCCGGTGGTAGCAGTTCGGAGCACATTGACGCGGCACGACTGACCTAGACATTGATTTGCTGGGCGCAATCCAGGACAACGCTCCAGAATCTTTCGAGGTCCAGATCGGATACCCTGCGACCGGGTGCCGACGCCCTGTGGTTCTGACCAAGAAATACAGCGAGCTCGGCAAACCCGTCATGCGTGGCGATGTGCGGATATTTGGTCCACGAACCGGAAGCCATCAACTGACCGGACTTGTTGACCCACAGCGACATCGGCGGGTACCGATACCCGAAGGGATGAAAGAACACCGCTCCACGTGGTGGAGTGCCGAACCAGAAATCGTCGTGAGTCCCGTAGGAGACGTCGAGAGCTTCCTGCAGGTCGAACAACTTTTCCGCCAACGCCCGATCACCGCCAGACAGTACGGCCTCCAGAAACGACTCTTTCGTCCAAACAGGTCCCGCAGAGTCGCCGGACGAATGCGCTTTCGCATCGGCTAACTCACCCCCGTAGGTCGACGGCACCAAGATTTCGAGACCACCGTGCCGGGCGTACGCGAGTTGCAATGCCGTCACGCGGATCTCGACGCGTGTAATTCGATTCAAATACTCGACCAGTCTCCGCAGATCCGCATCGATGCGATCTACAGCGAGGCAAAGGTGCACACGCCCGGTGGCGATGTTATGGGCAAGCCGCTCAACCGCCTCCTCCTCGAGAACACCTAGGTCGACGCCACCGCGCCTTGCCCACTGTCTCCTGAACGAGGCTTCGCCACCCAACGAAATCGCAGAGGCGTAGTCCAAGACCTGCCCGATCACCATCCGCCGTCGCTCTGTGTTCGAGGCCAGCTTGCATTCGACGACGGTGACCGAACCATCACGGTCGACGATACAGACATCCGCTGGCCCTGCAGACGTGGCCAGCTCCCGTACCGTGAGAGCAGAGTCGGAGACACCCGGCACATGCTCCGGCGCGGCAGCAATGATCCGCTGAAGATGGTCCTCGTTGTCGTACGCCGACATCTCCGGAGATGCCCAACCGCCCTCGGATCCCAACTCGCGGACTAGAAATCTTGCCGTCTCGTCGTTGACCATCAGACAGCCTCTCTATCAGGTGACTCGACGTGTAACTCTGCGCGCACTCAGCTGAACACCCAACCGAGCACCGCGGCAACGATGCACAGGAAGAAGATCAGCTCGATCATCCCCTCCGCCGCACCGCTGCCGCCTTTATTACTCATTCGCCGCGCGCCCTGCGCCGATCGGCTTCGGAGAAGCCCTGGGCAAGAGGCGCTCCGTGCACCTGAGCACGCTTGCGGTCCTGGTAGCTCGCCACCGAATCGAAGGCAGCCGTGACGCCGACTGTCGTCGATACGTACGTCATCGACTTGTCCCGAGCGAACCCGAGATCAGCACCCACTTCTACGGCGTCGATGTTGGAACCCAGGAAGACGAAGTCCCACTGATAGTCCCGCTCCTGCTTAGCAATAAGCTCGCGCACAGCAGTATTGGTCCACTCCTTGCTCGCGTTCTCGTGCCCGTCGGTCATCACCAGAACAGTGACCGAACCAGGCCGGTCTTCCTCGGACAGAGCCACAAGCTCGGCCCCGACTTCGGTGACGAGTCGGCCGACGGCGTCGTAGAGGGCAGTCATCCCGCGTGGCTCCAGCACGAGGTTCGGTACCTCCCCAATCGGCTTCGAGCTGTAGACCGACTCGTATCGGTCGTCGAACTGCGCCAGGGTGACGACGGTATTGCCGTCGGACTCACGTTCCTTGGAAATGAACGAATCGAACCCGCCGCGAGTGTCATCGGCGATGGCATTCATCGAACCCGAACGGTCGAGCAGAGCAGCAACGAGAGAGAGCTGTGGATTGGTCAAAAGAACCTCCTGATGGAAAGTGCGCCGAATGGACGCGGTGAAGCTGATGGCCGAACCATACCGAGGGGTACCGACAAGAACTGCGCTACGACGGTTACGCCCGTTCCAGCAGGTAGGCCGTCACCTGGTCCCACGTCTCGAACGGTTCGGTGCCGTACCGCAGCCATTCCCCTTCGAATTCGCTGGCACCGTTATTGCGTCGGTCGTCTACGAGAAAGTCGCCGCGATTCAGATTCTTGTGGTGGGACAGGATCAGTCTCTTGTAGGCGACGGATCCTTCGTCGAACCCGAGGTGCTTCTGCACCCACAGCACCTTGTCGTGCCAGGCGCTGGGGTTCTTCCACGGGGCGGTGGAGAGGATGTAGGTGTCGAACACCGCCGCCAACGTGCGGTAAGCGTCGAGCGCGCCGTCGATGGGATCCATCAGCGAGAAGATGTGCGGTACCTCATCGAGATCGCCCGGGTATTTCGCGATGTCAGCCGGGTCTGCCCGGTCGATGCCCGACTGAAAGTTCACGAGCGTGTTGTCGAGGTCTACGTAGAGAATTTTCTTGGCCATCGGGCACCTTTCGTCGTGCACCGTCGCGGTGCGCTGTCAGAGAAGAGTCGCGGGGGAAATCGACACCGCAGGAGATGCAGAACTTGATCCGTTCTGCATTTCGATCATCGCACACGCCTACGACAAGCTGATTCGCGACCGATCGCGTCGCCGTGAGCTCCGTACTGTGTCAGACCCGTCCGCTATCGTCAGCTATATCGAGCGGGTCCCCCGGGGAGAGCTAAACCGGTTGCGCGACAGCCATCCACCTCTCGTGTCGAGTCTTCTCGCACGCTCGCCACGATGCACTAGACCTATCCCTAACGGAACGAAGTCTGGCGGCGCACTTGCAGACCTCGCGCCCTCCGTGGCCGCGAAGTCCGACCCGACAAAAGACTTGGAGACTGAGGTTCCCCCAGGATGGTGGACACCGAGATAGCGGGATCGTTGGTTCCGCTGGAAGGATGTCTTCATGTCCCGCAAACGCAGGTCGTTCACGACCGA